>CAMNDA010000189.1 GCA_946534745.1 uncultured Verrucomicrobiota bacterium
GCGCGGACTCGGCCTTGGCGGCCGTGGCGGGGTCGGCGGAGGCGGCGAGCTCCTGGAGCTGGGACTCGAGGTCGCCGAAGGCGTTGCCAAGCGCGTGGTAGGTGTCGTGCAGGCGCGCGAGGGCGGAGCGGAGCGTCTCGGCGTTCTGTTCGGCGACGCGGCCGCGGTCGCGCTCGGTGAGGTCGGAGAGCGAGAGGACGGCGCCGATGACGTTGCCGTCGGAGTCGCGGTTGCAGGAGGCGTGGATCTCGATGCGGAACGCCTCGCCGTCGGCGCGGCGCGCGATGGCGACGCCGGTCGCCTCGTAGTTCTCGCCGGAGAGCGACTCGATGACGGCGGCGCCGTCGGCGGCGTTGAGCAGCAGTGCGCCGAGGGGCTGGCCGACGAGGTCGACGGAGGAGAAGCCCCAGATGCGGCCCGTGGCGGGGTTGGCGTACTCGATGCGCGTCTGCAGGTCGATGACGACGATCGCGTCGGAGGCGTTCTGCAGCGCGTTGTGCTCGGTGCGGAGCATCTCGTCGGTCTGGCGGCGGACCGTCTCGTCGCGCACGAGGAAGCACAGGTGCGGCGTGGAGAGGCGCAGCTGGGAGACGGAGACCTCGGCGGGGAAGCTCGTGCCGTCGGCGCGCGTGCAGAAGGCCTGCATGAGCGTGTAGGTCTCGCGGCGGAGGTTCTCGTAGAGCGTGCGCAGCAGGTCGGCGTCGGCGCCGGAGACGAGGCGGTCGATCGTGAGGTGCGAGAACTGCGCGGGCGTGTAGCCGAAGGCGGTCGTGGCGCGGCGGTTCACGTCGCGCACGCGGCCGTGCAGGTCGGTGACGATGGCGGCGTCGTAGATGTTCTGGAAGAGCGCGGCGTAGCTGTCGGCCGGGGCCTGCGCCTCGGGCGCGGCGGGAGCGGCGCCGGAGAGCGTCGCGGGCGCGGCCGCGGCGGCGGGCGCCGCGGCGGAGGGGAGGCCCGCGGGCCGCGCCGCGGCGGGGGACGGCGGCGGGGCGGCGGGGGCCGGCGCGGGCTTCGCGCCGGCGGCGCGGATGCGGATCGCCTTCGGTCCGCGGGAGAGCGGGACGTCGGAGACCTCGGGGATGAGGTCGATCCGCATGGTGGAGGTCTTGTTCATGGCGGGAACGGGGCTAGAGGAGGAAGGGGGCGAACTCGTCGCGCGGGCCGGGCGGGAGCGGGTGGTCGGCGGCGGGCGCGGCGGGGCGGGCCTCGCGCACGACGACGGCGTCGACGCCCTTGTGGTCGGCGTAGGCGGCGACGAGGCGGCGCGCGGCGGCGAGGTCGTCCTCCGTCGGATGGACGGCGAGCGCGGTCGGGCCCGGGACGTTGACGGAGCGCAGGACGGCGTCGCCGCCGCGCATCGCGGTGCGGAGGTATTCGTTGTCGGCGCGGTCGCGGCCGAGGACGACGAGCGTCCCGCCCGGGAGGCGGAAGTGGCGGCCGTGGTTGCACGCCTCCAGCAGGCGCGCGTCGCCGAGGCCCTCGTGCGCCATCAGGTTCTTGAGGCGCCGGCAGTAGTTCGGCTCGGTGAGCTTGCAGCCGCCGGCGGGCGCGGGGTAGTCATGGATGCCGAACTTCCTCGCGAGCTCCATCTGCGGCTTGCGGTTGCGCCCCTGCAGGTCGAGCAGGCGCTCGCGGTCGACGAGCCCGAGCGTCTCGGCCTCGGTCGGCTCGAGCCGCTTCGCGCAGAGCGGGCGCAGGAGGCGGCCGCCGGCGCCGGAGAGGTTGCGGACGCGGTTGAGCGGCCCGCGCTGCTGCGACATCGGGCGCTGCCCGAGCACCTCGCCGGTCGCGACGAAGTCGAAGCCGTTCTCCTGCGCGAACGCCCACGCGCGGGCGATCATCCGCGCGTGGCAGTCGATGCACGGGTTGAGGCACGAGCCGAAGCCGGAGGGCGGGTTCTCGAGAAGCGCGAGGATGTCCGCGGTGAAGTCGACGAGGTGCACCGCGAAGCCGAGCCTCTCGCAGGCGCGCTTCGCCTCGCGCGGATCCGCGAAGAACGGGGAGGTGAAGCGGATCGCCTCGGCGTGCACGCCCTGGTCGCGCAGCACGCAGAGCGCGAGCAGCGAGTCGAGGCCGCCCGAGCAGAGGCAGAGCGCGCGGCCTCTGCGGGGCGCGGCGGAGCCCTCCGCGGGCGTCGGGGGGGCGGGCGATTTCTCTTCGTCGTTCATTGGCGCCGATTATAGGGGGCGGGGCGCGCGGTGTCAAAGACGCTAGAACGCGAGCCGCACGCGGAAGAGGTCAACCGCGGGCGAGCGGCGCAGCCCGGGCGCGGGGGCGTCGCCGCGGATCTCGCGCGCGGCGCCCTCGAGCCGCTCCCTGTTGTACCGGTGCGCGGCGTCGACGCCGCCGTAGATGCTCCCGGTGTACCAGGTGAGCTCGAAGAAGGTCGTGACGGCGAAGAGCCCCCACTCGTCGTGGTCGGCGCACTCGTACATCGCCCAGCCGAAGAGGCCGTTGAGGACGATCGAGCGGATCGCGTTGCCCCACTCGCCGGAGTAGGCGTAGCCGAGGCCCGGCACGAGGCCGAGCAGGCCGCCGATCCTCGGCGACCGGTCGCTTCCGCGCTCCCACCTCCCGAGCGCCGCGAGCGCGGCAGGGTCGTCCGTCGCGCGGCGCGCCTCGGCGGGCGAGCCCGCGAGGAGCCAGTCGGCCGCCGCGAGGCGCGAGACGCGCGCGCGCTCCGCCGGGTCGCGGCGCGACTCGGCGAGCGTCTCGCCCCATTCGGCGGCGCTCGCCCATTCGCGCAGGCCCTCGGAGCGGCGCATCCGCAGGAAGAGGATCTCCGGCTCGATCGGGGCCCGGACGGCGGCCTCCGACTCGGCGCGATCGAGCACGCGCCCCATGCGATCCCAGGCGCCGTCCTCGCGGTAGGCGTCCGCCGCCGCGAGGAGGAGCGAGCCGCGCAGCTCGGCGTCCGCCGGGTCGGCGTCCGCCTCGAGGCGGCGCCATTCGAGCGCGGCGGCGGAGGCGTCGCCCGAGGCGAGGAACTCCTCCGCGAGCGCGAGGGAGGAGACCGAGGCCAGCTTTGGCTCCCCCACTGGGGGAGCTGGCGAGCGAAGCGAGCCTGAGGGGGTCTCTCCCGCGGCGGCAAGGCCGAGCGCGAGCAGAGCCAGAATCGGAAAGCTGTGATTCAACCGTTTCAACTTCTTCAACCCTTCAACCTTTCAACCCCTTCAACCTTTCAACCTCTTCAACCGTTTCAACCGCTTCGCCGCGCTCCGGGCGCGGCGCCCCTAGTCGAACCACCAGTCGTGGTCCTCCACGGGGTCGGGGTGTCGCCAGGCGCCATCGGCGTTTCGGACCCAGGGGCGATCCGGCGCGGAGACGACGGGCTCGCGCACGAAGCGGTCCGCCGTCATCGGCACGCCGAGCAGTCCGTGCTTGCGCGCGGCGAGGAGGAAGTAGCGCGAGCAGCTCG
>CAMNDA010000190.1 GCA_946534745.1 uncultured Verrucomicrobiota bacterium
CCGCCACGGAGAGGACGCTCCGCCTCGCGGGCTTCGACCGCGACGGCATCGCCGACGGCCCCGGCCTGCGGTGCGTCGTCTTCGTGCAGGGCTGCCCCCACCACTGCCCCGGCTGCCAGAATCCCCAGACCTGGCCGTTCGACGGGGACGCGGAGGTCGTGACGCCGTCGCAGATCCGCGACCGCATCGTCGCGACCGAGCTGGACACGGGCGTGACGTTCTCCGGCGGCGAGCCGTTCGCGCAGGCGGACGCCCTCGCGGACCTGGCGGACCTGCTGCGCCCGCGCTACGACATCGCGTGCTACACGGGCTACGTGTTCGAGGCGCTGCTCAAGAAGGCCGAGTCGGAGCCCGGTGTGCGGCGGCTCCTCGAGCGCATCGACATCCTGGTGGACGGCCCGTTCGTGCAGGCGCGGCGCGACCGTCTCCTGCTCTTCCGCGGGAGCGGCAACCAGCGCATCCTCGACGTCCCGGCGTCCCTCGCGGCCGGCGCGGCCGTCTGGACGAAGGACCCCGCCTGGGTCGGCGAGGACGGCTCCGCCCGCGCCGAGATCTAGCCGCGCGGCGTGTTGCATCGCGGGGGTTCTTCTGCTAGAATGCCGTCCATGCAACTCCGACCGGCAGTCCTTCTCCTCGCCGCCGCGCTCGCGGCCGCTCCGGCCGTCTCCCCGGGCGCCCTGGTCGACGGCCAGGTCGCCGTCGTGAACGGCCGCGCGATCACGTTCTCCGAGGTGGTGCGCGAGGTCCCCCTCCACGCCGAGGCGCTGCGCGCGGAGGGCGCCGCCCCGGCCGACGCCGAGGCGCTCTTCCGCGCCGCGTTCCGCCGCGCGCTCGACGAGGCCGAGAACCGCGAGCTCGTCCTGCAGAAGTACGAGCAGGGCGAGATGCGCCTGCCCGAGCACGCGATCGACCGCTTCGCCGCCGAGACGCTCCAGACGCGCCACGCCGGCAACCTCCAGGAGCTGCAGCGGCAGCTTGCCGCGCGCGGCGAGACCTACGCCGAATGGCGCGAGGGACTGCAGAAGCAGATGATCGTGATGTCGATGCGCCAGACGTTCGTCGACGGCCACGCGGCCGTCTCCCCGAACGAGATCGCCGCGGCGTACGAGGCCCGCCGGGCGGAGTTCTCGCGCCCGGCGCGGATGCACCTGCGCGTCGTCTCCGTCCCGGCGGCGGACACCAACGCCGTCGCGGCCTTCGCCGCGCGCCTCGCCGCGGGCGAGGACTTCGGCGCCGTGGCGGCGGACCTCGCGCCGGGGCAGGACGGCGACTACGGCTTCGTGGGCGGGGACAACGCGCTCGCGCCGCTCTTCATGGACGCCGCCGCTGCGCTCGCGGACGGCGGCGCCGCCGGCCCGCTCGAGCTGGCGGGCAAGGCCTACTTCCTCCACCGGATCGAGTCCGAGGGCGCGAAGACCATCCCCCTCGCCGAGGCGTGGGAGACGCTCCGCTCCGACCTCCTCGCCGCCCGCCGCCGCGAGCTCTTCAGGGCCTGGACCGGCCACCTCCGCGCCGCCGCCTCCATCCGCGAGACCCTCCCCTGGAAGGAATAGCATGCCGGACGCCGAAGTCCATCCGGAACGCCTCCCGCCCTATCGCAGGCCCGGATTCCGCCACGACGGGTTCCTCGTCTCCGAGCTCGTGAAGCGCGACTTCAAGGCGCGCTACGACCGGAGCATCCTGGGGATGTTCTGGTGCGTCCTGCAGCCCACGCTCACGATGGGGCTTCTCTACGCCGTCTTCTCGCTGTTCTTCAAGAGCGCGATCCCCAACTTCCCGCTCTATCTCATCTCGGGCATCGTCTTCTACCAGTTCTTCGTGGAGACGACCACGACGGCCATGCGGTCCATCCAGGAGAACGCGGAGCTCATCACGAAAGTGAAGGTCCCGCTCTGGACGTATCCCGTGACGCGGGCCGTGTCGAGCCTGGTCAACTTCCTTTTCGCCTTGATTCCGCTGTTCTGCGTCGTTCTGCTCACGCGCGTTCCGCTGCGCCCGACGATGCTGCTGCTGTCCTTCAGCACCGCGTGCATGCTCTTCTTCGCGCTCGGGATCGGGCTCGTCCTCGCCGCGCTCGCCGTCTTCTTCAGCGACGTGAAGTTTCTCTGGGGGTTCGCCTGCATGCTCTGCATGTACGCGACGCCGATCTTCTATCCGGAAAGAGCGCTCACGGGGGGACATCACTGGATGGTCTACTTCAATCCGCTCTACCACATGATCCACTTCTCCCGCACCGCCTTGAACGGCGGAGTCCCTCCCGCGCCGGAGTTCGCCGCCTGCGCGCTGTTCGCGGCCGTCTCGTTCGGACTGGGCATCGTCCTGTTCCGCGCGCTCAAGAACAAGTTCGCCCTCCAGCTCTAGCCACGACATGGACACGCTCATCGAAGCCAGCCACGCGAGTCTCCGCTTCTCGGCTCCGACGGACAGGAAAGGGAGCGTCAAGAAGTGGGTCCTCGACGCCCTTCGCGGCCGCGTCGGGCACGACCGCTTCCTGGCCGTCGACGACGTCTCCTTCCGGATCGGGCGAGGGGAGGCGGTCGGGCTGGTGGGCCGCAACGGCGCCGGCAAGAGCACGCTCCTGAAGCTCGTCACGGGCATCGTGCGCCCGACGTCCGGGACGATCGCCGTCCGCGGCCAGGTCGCTCCGCTCCTCGCGCTCGGCAACGGACTCGACCCGGCGCTCACCGGCCGCGAGAACGTCTACCTCAACGGCGCGATCCTCGGCTACGAGAAGGCCTGGCTCCGGGCGCACGAGGCCGACATCGTCGAGTTTTCGGAGCTCGGCGACTTCATCGACGCCCCCGTCCGGACCTACTCCTCCGGCATGACGATGCGCCTCGCCTTCTCGATCGCGACGGCCGCGTCTCCCGAAATCCTCATTCTCGACGAGGTCCTCGCCGTCGGCGACGCCGCCTTCCAGGCCAAGTGCCGCGCCCGCATCGGCGAAATCATCGACGACGGCGCGACGGTTTTCTTCGTTTCGCACAGCCTGGCCGACATCCGGAAACTCTGCGCCCGCGCCATCTGGATCGAAAAGGGCCGCGTGGTCCTGGACGGTCCCGTCGGCGACGTCTGCCCGGTGTTCGAGGAGTTTTCGAAACTGCCGTTCATTCCAATCGGCGACTTCCTGCCGGGCGGTCGTCCGGACGGCACCGTTCCCGTCGTCCGGTTCCGCAACAAGCGCGACGGGCGCCATCTGCTCACCGCGGTCCGCGAAGAGATGAAGAACATCGTCTCGAAGCTGTCGGAGTGGGTCTGCGAAGGCGTTGTCTTCCGGACCTTTCCGGAAGCCGCCCCCGGAACCGTTCCTCTCCTGCGGTTCCTGAATCTCTCCAACGGCGTCCACGCCCTTGCCGTCGGCGAGGGCGAGGCCGCTCCCTACCGCGAGCGCCCCGATCTCTGGAAATACGAGAAGGTCGTCGGCCACGTCTTTCCCGTCGCGGCGCCCGGGCTCGTCCCCGTCCACCGCCTCGCCCGTCCGGATCGTCCCGGCATCCGCATCGCCGTCGGCGACTCCGAGCGCGGCGTCTTCCTCTCGACCGATCCGTCCCTTTTCGTTTTCGGAAAGCCATTCTACGTCCAACCATGAAGTTTCCGCCCGCCTCCCTCGTCACGCTCGTCCGGCTCCTGCGTCGCGACGGCTTCGCCTTCTTCGGCAAGTGCATTCGATACGGCTCCTCCCGCGACGCCTGGCTCTGGCTCTTTCGCGGCGGACGGTTTCCGGATGAGGCGTCCAGTTCCGTTGCCGTTCCCAAGACCGTCCCGGACGCAGGCGACGACGCATCTGGTCCGGACGAAACAGACCCGGAGGAGCGCGAGAAGAGCCGGCGGCTTCTGCGCGGCTACGCCCCGACAATCAGCGTCGTTGTCGCCAGCTACAACTACGCGCATCTGATCGGCGAGACGCTCGACGCCCTGGAAGCGCAGACATACCGCAATTTCGAGGTCCTGATCATCGACAACGCCTCGCAGGATAACAGCGTCGAGGTCATAGAAAAATACGTAAAGCGCGATTCCCGCTTCTCGCTGACGGTCCACGAAGTCAACCTCGGGCTTCCCGGCAGCGTGAAGCACGGAATCGACCTTGCGAAGGGCGAATTCGTCGCCTTCTGCGAGGCGGACGACATCTGGTCGCCCGACCATCTGGAGAAGAAGGTCGAGCTGCTCCGCGAACACTGGGGGGAACCCGACTTCATCATCAATGACATCGAACTCTTCGGCGACCTTGACCGCTGCCGCGAAGTCGGCGTCTGGCTCGCCACGCGCGGCCCTGCCCTGGCGAAGACCCGCAACCGCATACCGCCGCTTGAGTTCCGCAGGCGGAACTGGATCTGCACCTTCTCGATCTGCATGGTCCGGCGCGACGTCATCCGCACCTGCGACTTCGACTCCGTGCCGCGTCCTTCAAACCTCGACTGGTGGCTTTGGCGGCAGATTTGCTTCGACCATGACGTCTGGGTCGTGCACGAGAAGCTGACGAAGTGGCGGCTCCACAAGGACTCATACCTCATGCGCGACGGGACGGCCGACCGCATGGCCGACCTCTACGACCTTATCGCGAAGATGGACCGCTTCCTCGTCGAACGCCATCCGGCGCAGGCCGACTCGCTCCGTCCCTTGCTGCGTCCGGAGGACGCCTTCGCCTGCGCGGGCGGGCGCCTGTCGCTTGCGGGCGCGGAAACCCGCCAGCCATTCTTCTCGGTCCTCGTCTCGCTTGACGGCGCGACTGCGGCGTCCGCAAGGACTCTGGCGTCGACGGCGGCGCAAACCTATTCCAATTTCGAGGTTGTCCCCTTCTCCTCCGCCGTGCCATCCGGGGACGTCGCCAAGGCACTTGCAGATCCACGCCTCGACGGGCGTGTCCGCCTCGCCGCCGACGGCGCCACGGCGGCCACGCAGCAGGAGGCGTGGCGCATCGCGACCGGCGAATGGATCGTCGGGCCCCTACCCGGCGACGTCCTGCGCCCCGAGGCGCTACAGACCTTCGCCGCGCGGATCGTTCTCGACGATTCCGGCGCCGGCGTCTGCGGCAAGGCGCGCTGCATGCGCTCCGGCCTCGCCATCGGCGGAAACCACAAGACCGCCGCGGGCGCGGCGGGGAGCTTTGCGGTCCCCGGCGCATTCGCTGTTCGCCGCGATGGCGGCGGTCCCGGGGCGCCGTACGTCCCGCGTCCCTTCGCCCACCCCTGCCTAGAACTTGTCTCGCGGCTCTTCTCGACCTCGCCCGTCGTCTTCTTCGACCATCTGGTCGTCCTCCACGACGACACCCCGGATGGCCCGGACCCGTCGAACCGCCGCCTCGACGCGGCCGCAGAAGAGTTCTTCGGCTCCGCGCGGACGCGCCCGCCTTTCGCTCCGCCCTCCGTGGGCGACATCGCCGCCGTAAGCGCC
>CAMNDA010000191.1 GCA_946534745.1 uncultured Verrucomicrobiota bacterium
CGCGACCGCCCGCGCGCTGCGCGGCGGCGGGTCCGTCACGGTCCTCGCCCTCGCCGCCGACCCGCGCGCGGCGGAGCCCGGCTCCACCGCGCCCGACGCCGCGCTCGCGGCGCTCCTCGCGCCCGTGCTCGACTGGACGGCGGCGACGCCGGACGGCGCCGCGCTCGATCCGGCGCGGACGCGCTCGCGCGCCCTTGCGCCGGACGACCCCGGCCTGGCCGCCTCGCTCCGCACGCTCCTCGCCGATGGAAACGCGAAGGGCGCCGCCGCGCTCCTCGCCAAGCTCCCGCCGCCGCCGCCGCCGCCCGAGTCCGCGGAGATCCCGGCCTTCGAGGTGCCCGTCTGATGCGGCTTCCGCCCTGGCTCGACGCGCTGCGGCCCTCGCAGCTCGCGAAGAACGCCCTCGTCCTCGCGGGCTTCTTCTTCGCCCTGCCGGACCGCCACCAGGCCGGGATCGACCCGCTCGCCGCGGGGCTCTGCACGCTCGCCGCGGCAGCGCTCTTCGCCGTCGTCTCGGGCGCGGTCTATCTCCTCAACGACCTCCACGACGCCCCGCGCGACCGCCTCCACCCGGAGAAGCGCCGCCGCCCGATCGCGAGCGGCGCGCTCCCTCCCTGCGCGGCGCTCGCCGAGTGCGCGCTCCTCGTGGCGCTTTCCGCCGCGCTCGCGCCGCTCCTGGGCCGGACGTTCGCGCTCGTGCTCGGCGGCTACTTCGCGATGCAGCTCGCCTACACGTTCGCCCTGAAGCGGGTGCCGCTCCTGGACGTGGCGTGCATCGCCGCCGGCTTCGCGCTACGCGTGTGGGCCGGCGTCGCCGCGGCGGGCGTCGCGCTCGCGCCGGCGATCCTCTACTGCACCTTCTGCGGCGCGCTCTTCCTCGCGCTGTGCAAGCGGCGCGCCGAAATCGCCGAGATGGGAGGGCGCGAGGCGGCCGCCTCGCACCGTCCCGTGCTGCGGTGGTATCCGCCGCCGCTCCTGCGCGCGGCGATCGCCGCGGCGGCGCTCGCGACGCTCGCCGCCTACTCCGCGTGGGCGCTCGCGCCCTCGACGGCGGAGAAGTTCGGCACGCGCGGCATGGCGCTCACGGTCCCGTTCGTTCTCCTCGGACTTCTGCGCTATTCGCAGCTGACGGCCCGCGGCAGAACCGGACGACCGGAGAAGATCCTCCTGCACGACCGCCCGGTCCAGCTCTGCATCGCGCTCTACCTGGCGACCTGCGCCGCCGTCTGGCTCGCGCGCTAGAGCGCGAAGCGGGCCTCGGAGCGCAGGGAGGCGGAGAGGACGAACTCTCCGGGTTCGAGGACGCGGCGGCCGTCCGGCAGGTCGTAGGCCAGGTCGCGCATCGGGTCGATGCGCAGGCGCACGGTCCGGCTTTCGCCCGCCCGGAGCGAAATCTTCTCGAACGCGATGACGCGCCGCACGGGCTGCGTGTAGCTCGCCTCGACGTCGGTGAGATACCAGATCACGGTCTCCTTGCCGGCGCGCGAGCCGGCGTTCGTCACCTTGACGGTTGCCTCGAAGCCCGGCCGTGAACGGCCGGGCGCGAAACGGGAGACCCGGACCTTCCCGTATTTGAACGTCGTGTAGGACAGTCCGAACCCGAACGGGAACCAGGGGCCGTTCTCGCCGGGGAGGTCCTGGTAGTCCGGGCATTCGGGCGTGATCTTGCCGTGGTGGTTGTAGAAGACCGGGATCTGGCCGACGGACCGCGGGAACGAGATGGGGAGCTTGCCGCTCGGGTTCACCTTGCCGACGAGGATCTCCATCGCGGCGGTCGGCGCGCGGCAGCCGCTCTGCCAGCACCAGAGGAGCGCGTCCATCTTCGCGGCGAGGTCCGGGAACGCGAGCGCGCGGCCGGAGCAGCAGAGGCCGACGAGCGGGCGTCCAAGCGCGGCGATCTCCTCGATGAGGGGGACCTGCGCGGGCGGGAGCGCGATGTCGCGGCGCGACTTCTTCTCGCCGCACATCCACGGCACCTCGCCGAAGCAGAGCAGGACGACGTCCGCGTCGCGCGCGGCGGCGACCGCCTCGGCGCGCAGGGCCGCGTCCTTCTCCGTCGGCGGCGTGTAGTCCCAGAACGTGCACCCGCGGGCGACGCGGATCTCCGCCTTCGGGAAGAAGCGGCGGGCGGCGTCGAGGAACGTCTCGCCGTTTACGCCCCTGGAGACGTCGGTGGCGGCGGCGCGCCAGTTGCCGAGGTGCGGGTGGACCTCGTCCCCGGCGGGGCCGACGAGGGCGATCTTCCGGATCCTGCGCGGGTCGAGGGGAAGGATCGGCGCGGCGCGGTGCGCCGCGCCGAGTGACGAGTGACGAGTGACGAGTGACGAGCGACGAGCGACGAGTGACGAGTTGTTTCCGCGCGGCGGATCGTTCTTCAGAAGCACCATCGTCTCGCGGGCGAACTTGTGCGCCAGATCGATCGCGTCGGGAAGCTGGCAGGTCTTCCTCGTGGGCTTCTCCGGCGCGTAGGGATCCTCGAAGAGGCCGAGGCGGAACTTCACGCGCAGGACGCGCGAGACGGCCTCGTCCACGTCCTCCATCGAGAGCTTGCCGGCGGCGACGGCGGCGGGGACGTTGCGGAAGAGGCCGTCGCCCATCGACATCTCGTTGCCGGCATGGATGGCGAGGGCGGTCTGGTCGACCGGGTCGTGCGCGTAGCCCATGTTGCCCATGCGGTGCAGGGCCCCGCTGTCGGAGACGACGAGCCCGCGGAAGCCCATGCGGCCGCGGAGCTCGTCCGTGAGGAGCGCGCGGCTGGCGGAAACCGGGACGCCGTCGTATTCGTTGAACGAGCTCATGACCGTGAGCGCGCCGGCCTTGGCGGCGGCGGCGAACGGCGGCAGGTACCACTCGCGCATCGCGCGGGCGGAGATCTCCGTGTAGGAGTAGTCGCGCCCGCCCTCGCAGGCGGAGTAGCCGACGAAGTGCTTCACGCACGCGGCGCAGCGGCCGTCCCTCTGAATGCCGCGCACGGCGGCGGCGGCGAAGCGGCCGGCCGTGTAGGGGTCCTCGCCGTAGCCCTCGACGTTGCGGCCCCAGCGCGGGTCGTGGCCGACCTCGACCATCGGGCCGAGGAGCCAGTCGATGCCGCCGTCCTGCCAGCATTCGCGGGCGGCGACGCGCTGCGCCCTCTCCGTGAGGTCCGGTCGGAACGAGGCGGCCTGCGCGAGCGAGACCGGGAACATCGTGCGCCAGCCGTGGATGACGTCGAGAGCCCAGAGGATGGGGATGCCGAGGCGGGTCCTCTCCACCGCGATGCGCTGGAAGGCGTTGCGGGTGCGGGTGTCGCCGCAATACTGGTAGATCGATCCCACGCGCGGGTTGAACTCGCTGTCCGTTCCGTGGTTGTCGGGGTTCGGGTCCTTGCCGATCGTGTCCTGGCAGAGCTGCTCGGCCTTCTCCTCGAGGGTCATGCGGGCGAGGAGGTCCTTGACGCGCGCCTCGACGGGCGCGGCGGGATTTTTGTAGAGGGGGCGTTTCACGAGTGACGAGTGACGAGTGAAGAGTGACGAGTGAAGAGAGGGGGGGCGCTAGTAGAGGAAGAGCATCTCGCGGTACTTCGGAAGGGGCCAGGAGGCGTCGTCCACGACGTGCTCGAGGGCGTCGACCGTCTCGCGCACCTTCGCCATCGCCGCGAGCGTCTTCGCGGCGGAGCCGACGGCGAGCGCCTTCTCCAGCGCGGCGCAGCGCGCGACGAGATCGTCGAGCCCGCGCCCCAGCGTCGAGGCCTGCGCGCGCAGGCCCTTCACGCCCTCCTCGAGGCCGTCGGCCACGGCCTTGCCGAGCGTGCCGGCGGCGGCGGAGTAGGCGTCGGTCGCGACCGGCAGCACCATGCTGCGCGCGATCTCGAGCGCGATGCCGCCCTCGATGCCGACCTTGCGCTCGTACTCCTCGAGCGCGACCTCGTGGCGCGAGTCCATCTCGACCTTGGAGAGCACGCCGTACTTCGCGACGAGCGCCTGGTTGGCCGGGTCCAGTAGCGGCGCGATCGCCTCGGGCGTTGAGCGCAGGTTCGGCAGGCCCCGGCGCGCGGCCTCGGCGGCCCAGTCGGCGGAGTAGCCGTCGCCGTTGAAGATCACGCGCTCGTGCTTGCGGAAGACGCGGCGCAGGAGCGCCTGGAGCGTCTCCTGGAAGCGCTCCGGGCCGGCGGCCTCGAACTGCTCGGCGAAGCGGTCGAAGGCGTCCGCCACCATGACGTTGAGGAACATGTTCGCGGCGGCGCAGGGCTGCGAGGAGCCGGGCTGGCGGAACTCGAACTTGTTGCCGGTGAAGGCGAAGGGCGAGGTGCGGTTGCGGTCCGCGGTGTCGCGCGGCAGCGGCGGGAGCGTGTCGACGCCGACGCGCAGCGTGCCGGCCTTGCGCGCGGAGCCGGGGGCGCCGTGGGCGAGGCGCGCGACGATGTCGCCGAGCTGCTCGCCGAGGAAGACGGAGAGCACGGCCGGCGGCGCCTCGTTGCCGCCGAGGCGGCAGTCGTTGCCGGCGCCGGCGGTGGTGGTGCGCAGCAGGTCGCCGTGCAGGTCGAGCGCGCGGACGACGGCGCAGAGCGTCGTGAGGAAGATGGAGTTCTGCTCCGGGTCGTCGCCGGGGTCGAGCAGGCGGCGCGAGCCGTAGGAGATCGACCAGTTGTTGTGCTTGCCGGAGCCGTTCACGCCGGCGAAGGGCTTCTCGTGCAGGAGGCACACGAGGCCGTTGCGCTCGGCGGCCTGGCGCAGGACCTCCATGACGAGCATGTTGTGGTCGACGGCGAGGTTGAGCTCCTCGAAGACGGCGGCGAGCTCGAACTGCGCAGGCGCGACCTCGTTGTGGCGCGTCTTGGCGGGGATGCCGAGGCGCCAGAGCTCGCGCTCGACCTCCTCCATGAACTTCAGGACGCGCGGGCGGATCGCGCCGAAGTAGTGGTCCTCGAGCTGCTGGTGGCGGGGCGGAGCGGCGCCGAAGAGCGTGCGGCCGGTCTGGACGAGGTCGGGGCGCTGGAGGTAGAACTCGCGGTCGACGAGGAAGTACTCCTGCTCGGCGCCGAGCGTGACTCGCACCGGCTCCTCGGGGAGTCCGAAGCAGCGCATGAGGCGCGTCGTCGCCTTCTTGAGCGCCTGGATGGAGCGCAGGAGCGGCGTCTTGCGGTCGAGCGCCTCGCCGCCGTAGGAGCAGAACGCGGTGGGGATGCAGAGCGTGGCGCCGTTGGCGTGGCGCTTGATGAACGCGGGCGAGGTGGGGTCCCACGCGGTGTAGCCGCGCGCCTCGAACGTGGAGCGGATGCCGCCGTTGGGGAACGAGGAGGCGTCGGGCTCGCCGAGAACGAGGTTCTTGCCGGAGAAGGCGAGGACGGCCTTGCCGCCGGGGGCGGGCTCGAGGAAGGCGTCGTGCTTCTCGGCGGTGCCGCCGTTGAGCGGCATGAACCAGTGCGTGAAGTGCGTGGCGCCGCGGTCGACGGCCCATTCCTTCATGCCGTGGGCGACGTCGGCCGCGATGGCGGGGTCGAGCGGGACGCCGCGGTCGATGGTGGCGAGGAGCTTCTCCGCGACGGTCTTCGGGAGGTACTTGCGGATGGCGCGCTCGCCGAAGACGTCGCAGCCGAAGTCGTCGATCGTGGCGCGTTCGGCGGGGGCGGGCGGTTCGGGCGCGCGCGCGGCGACGGCGTGGAGCGCGTGGGTGC
>CAMNDA010000192.1 GCA_946534745.1 uncultured Verrucomicrobiota bacterium
CCCCGCCACCCTGAAAAAAGTTGCAAAAAGTTGCAAAAAGTTGCAACGATTTGGTCGCGAAATGCGTCTATAGGTGGTGAGGCCCCCAGACTCTCCCGCCGCCAAGGCCGCAAAGAAACGCAAAGACCGCAAAGAAAGGACCCCGACAATGAATCCGACCGCGGAACACGCCGAACACACGGACCCCGCCACGACCAAGCCGGAAGGAGGCGGAAAGCGCGTTGGAAAACGGGTTCTCGAATACATTTTCGCCGTCGGTCTTCTTCTGATCGCGGCCTATCTCTGCAAGGTGGCCGTCGATGTCAGGGAAAACAACCTGTTCTATGAGATCGTCGGCGAAGCCAACGACGTGTACAACCGGATCGTCGAAGAGAGGGGGATTTCCGACTATTCGGTCGACGAGGAGGGGAAGCGCCAGATCTGGTGGTGGAACCAGATGACCCTTCCCGTGGCGGAGGCGGACGATCCGCTCGGCCCGGGAAGGAAGTATCGGTCGGTGCTGAGAGGGTCGAAGGTGATGTCCATCTGGGACGATCCGTTGCCGGAGGAAACCCGCGAGAAGGTCCGGGAGTGGTTCCGGAAGCACGGGGATGCCGTCGCCGCGCTGGAGAAGGTCGCCGAAACGCCCGGCTACCGGTCCTGCCTCCCCTACGACGAGACGCCGAACGGCGTGCCGAACGTCGCGTTCCTGAGCGAACCGAGAGCCGTCGAGCTCGCTTTCGACGCCCGCGTCCTGGCGGCGCGCGGAAAGCTCGCGCTGCTCGACGGCGACGTCAGAACGGCGGAACGATGCCTCGACCGGATTTCGGGGTTGGAATCCATCCTTCGGATCCATCCGTGCGACGCGGTCTTCGCGGCGCTTGCGAGATCCTCCCGCGTCCGCCTGTTTCTGGCCGGCATCCGCGACTGGCCCGACGAACGGCTCGAAGCGGCCGCGCGCGAGGCCGAGTCCATCCGGCGCGAGGCGCAGCAGAGCCTCCGCGACTGGACGACGACCTTCGTCCTCGGCTATACCTACGTCTTCCGCAGTCGCGGCGAGTACGCGGCGATGCCGGTCGGTCCGGGACAACTGGCGGACGACGACTCGCCGGAGGAAACCTTCGGGGACTGGTCCAGTCTTCGGAGGGCCAGGGAGCATCTGGCCCTTCTTGAGTTCTGCGACGAGATCTTCCGCGCGATCGACCGCCTGCCCGGCGACGCCGAGGGCAGGGAGCCCACGCCGGGCGCAAGGGCCGTCTGCGACGAGCTTGGAGCCGTCCGGAACAAAAGCAAGGGCCTCGTCGCCCAGATTCTGGACAACACGGCGATTCCCGGCTTCAAACCCCTCTGGATCGACGCGCGCAACGAGGCGGGCGACATTCTCGCCGCCGGCGCCGCCGAGCGCGAACGGCGCGGCGCCGAGACGGCGGGAAAATGAACGCGAACCCTGACTCCCCCGAGCGGCTCAGCCGCGACACACGGCCGCGCCGTGCAAGGCCGCCCAACCCTAGCCCCATGCCCGCCCCGCGTCCATGAAGAAATCCATCGTCGTCTTTTGCGGCGTGCTCGCCGCGATCGTCCTTCTGGGCGCATTCTTCCGGTCGCCGCTCGGAAGGGCGCTGTGGCTCCTCACGGTGTTCCCCGCCATGACCCGGCTGGACGCGGCCGTGCATCTCCCCTTCAACCCGTGGCATCTGTTCTCCGCGTCGGAGACGATCGTCCTCTCCGACGAATCCGGGCCCGATCCGGACGTGGCGGGCTCCGCCGCGCGCGCCCGCGAAATGGCGAAACTCTGGTACCTCGTCGGAAAGTACAAGGACGTGGACGATTCGGTGGACATCATCGATCCGGGAAGCGGACGGACGGTCGAGATCGTGTGCAGGACCTGGCATCCGTCCGATTCCCGCGATCTGGCGCGGACGTTCCGCCGCCTCTACGAGCGGATGACGGAGGAGGCGGGCATCGCGGACGCTGGGGAGTTCGTCACGGCGAACGCCTGGGGCGCGCTGGACATCGAGCCCTCCGTCCGGCTCCCGCCGCCGTCGGACGCCCCCTACGCGCCCGTCCTCGACGCCACCGCGCAGTCTCTCGCGGCCCGCGACCCGCGCGATGCGGCGAAAATGGTCGAAATCGCCGCCGACCACGTCTGGCTGGCGGATCCGTATCCCGTCCACGTCCTGCTCTGCCGCGTCCTTCGCGTGCCGGACGCCCCGGCCACGAACGAATGCTACGGAATGCGGGTGGCCGTGGACGGTCCCTTCCCCGAACCGCGGCTCGATTGCGTCGTCCCCATCCGGGACGCGTGGCGGAACTACCGCGACGAACTCTCGCGCGACGCCCCCGCCGCGCTGCGCGAACCGATCTCGGAACCCGCGCCAACGGCGTTCCGGCGCGTCGGCGGGCGCGGAATTCCCGTCGCGCCCTACCCGCCGGAGCGCCTCTTTGAGGGCGAGCGGCCGCGTCACGCGGACTTCTACGGATTTCTCGTCACGACGAACGGCGCCGAACGGATCTACGCGCGGGCGGACGAAACCGGGCAGAGCATTCTCCCGTGCCGGCAGGACCCGGCACCGGAGCGGATCGCGTGCGGCGCGTCGACCGGCGTCCTCGTCGAGGTCGCCCCCGGCGCGATGGACGAGGCCCTCGACGAACTGCTTTCGCGAATCGACTGCGTGCTTCCCTCCCGCGTCCATGTCTTCCCCGAGATTTTCCTCCGCGCCCCGAAGACGCAGGCGGCCGCCGCTGCCGCGACCGCCACGTCCGAATCCCGCGCAGAGACCGCAGCGCCCGCGGAGAGCCCTGAAGGCCGGGTGCCGTCCCGGCCGGAAGGGGGTTCGGGGGAGGCGGAGCCGCCCCCGTCTGTTGCACCCCCTCCCGCCCCCTAGCCCTTCCCGCACCCCGCCACGCCGCATTCATCATTCATCATTGACCCCGCCCGCAATGAAACGCCTCGCCCTCCTCCTCCCCCTCCTCGCCCTCGCCACGCCGTGAACACCCCGTCCCCGCTGCCGCCAGACCCGCCCGAGCCGTTCCCGTTCGGGACGGCGTTCCGCGCCGTGTGCATCGTCGTCTTCGTGGTCACCTTCGTCGTCGGTGTCATCCGCGAAACCCGATGGGGTCTCGACTCCGAAAAGATCATGGTGTTCGGCGGCCTCGCCATAGCGCTGTTCTTCGTCTCCCTCTGGTTCAGCGAGCTTCGGTGCGGCGAAATCCTCACGCGGCAGAGCAACGGTGTTTCCCGGTGGGAGGACCCCGCGAAGTTCCGGCGCGTGATGCTCGGGCAGGCAATCTTCCTTTCGATTCTCCTTGCCGTGATGACCATCGGAACCTTCAAGGCCTTCTTCGGTACCAAGCCCGAACCCCACGCGGAGCCCGCGGAGTTGGAACCTCACGCAGAGTTCGCGGAGTCCGCCACGCCCTAGCCCCCTCCGCTCCGCGCGGGCGCGTCAAAGTCG
>CAMNDA010000193.1 GCA_946534745.1 uncultured Verrucomicrobiota bacterium
CCGGAGAACATGCTCCGCTCGATGGCGATGAGCCACAACCTCGTGCACGCCCAGCGCGTCATGCTCGCGCTCGTGGAGAAGGGGATGCTGCGCGAGGAGGCCTACGACCTGGTGCAGCGCCTCGCGATGGAGTCGTGGGCGAAGGAGTGCGACTACAAGCAGCTCCTGCTCGCCGACCCGGAGGTCTCCGCGCGCCTCTCCGCCGCGGACCTCGACGCGATCTGCCGCCCGGAGAACTCCTTCGCGCACATCGACGAGATCTTCGAGCGCGAGCTCGGCCCGGCGGAGTAGGCGGGCGGCGGAATGATCTTCGACCGGCCGCTCTCCGCGGAGGAGCGCCGCGCCTCCGTCCGGCGCCTCGCGCTCTACAACCTCGTCAACGGCGGGTCCTACGTCTGCGTGGGCGAGACGGTGATGGTGCTCGTCGCCGTCCGGCTCGGATGCCCGGACGCCGTCACGGCCGCGATCGGGACGATGCTCTACGTCGGCTTCTCGATGCTGCCGCTCGGCCGCCTCGCGGCGGCGCGCTGGGGGGCGGCGAAGGCGGCGGGAGGGTTCTGGGCGCTGCGCAACGCCTTCGCGATGCTCGTCGTCGCCGCGGCGCTGTGGGGGCCCCGCCACCCGGTCCTCACGGCGGCGACGGTCCTCGCGGGAGCCTTCGGCTTCTACGGCTCGCGCGCGGCGGGCGTGGTGCTGCACGGCCCGATCGTGGGCGACGCGACGACCGAGGCGGAGCGCGGCGCGGTCCTCGGGCGGCTCGGCGCGCTGTTCTACGCCGGGATGTGCACGGGGCTCGTCGGCGTGCTGTGGGCGCTGCGCGCCTCGGACTCCTTCGCCGCGCTCGCGGGCGTGGTGGCGGTCGGGTCGGCGCTCGGGCTGTGGGCCTCGTGGTTCCTCTCGCGCGTGCACGAGACCTCCGCCCTGCGCGAGGGCGCCCGCAAGCCGGTCCTCGCGGACCTGCACGAGATCGCCGCCAACCGCGCCTTCAAGCGCCACGTGATGGCGTGCTGCTGCCTCAACCTGGCGGCGATGCTCGTGCAGCCGGCCAGCGTGATCGTCCTCAAGCGCGGCTACGGCGCGACGGATCTGCAGGCGATGCTTTTCGCGGCCTCCTCCTCGGTCGCCTCGTGCCTCGGCTCGTGGCTCAACGGCCCGCTCGCGCGGCGGTTCGGACCGCGGCGCGAGATGATCGCCTCCTACCTCGGGATGCTCGCGACGGCGCTCTTCTGGATCGTCCTGCCGGACGCCTCCGCCGCCGCGCCGGGCGCCGGCATGGCGGCGCTCTGGGTGGCGGGGTTCTTCCTGCTCGGCTCGGCGCGGATCGTGATGGACAACGCCATCGGGCACTACTCGATCTCGGTCGTGGAGCCGCGGCTGCGCGTCTCCGCCTCGACCGTGCTCTTCACGGCGATGGGCGCGCTCTCGGGGCTCGTGGGGCTCTCGCTCGCGTCGGTGCTGATGGCCGTCGCCTCCGCGGGCGGCGCGACGGACGCGCCCGGCCCGGCGGCGCTGGCGGCCTACCGGACGTATTTCGCGATGCTCCTCGTCCTGCTTTCGCCGCTGGTCGTCTTCGTCTGGCGGGTGATCCCCCTGCCGGAGGAGGTCCGCCTCCGCCTCGGCCACCACCACGGCCAGCACTGACCCCGCCTTTTTCCTCCCCCCGATTCTTTCCATTTGACTTTGTCGCCCGTTCCATCTATCATAGCGCCCGTTCCTCCCACTTTCCGACATGGAGCATCCGACAATGCCATCACGATTCCTGCGCGGAGCCCTCGCGGCCGCGGCCCTCTTCTGCGGGGCCGCCTCGGCGCGCGACGCCATCTTCGAGCCCCTCTTCCTGGTGACCAAGGTCGTCGGCGAGGTCCGGATCGAGAAGCCGAACGGGGCGACGGACGTCGTCCGCAAGGACCACGCCTACCCGTACGGCTCGCGCCTTGTGGTCCCCTCGCAGGTCACCGAGGAGGAGGCCAAGGCGGCGGCCGCCGCGGGAGCCAAGCCCGAGGAGCCCCAGGTCTTCGTCCGCTTCGCGCGCGACTTCACGTTCCGGATCGGCCCGGGGTCGGACGTCCGGATCCTCGACGAGACGACCGGCGAGGGAGACGAGGCGCAGGAGCTCCGGGTCCTCGACCTGGCGCTCGGCACCATCGACACGCGCATCACGGCGGCCGTCAAGAAGACCGGCGGCACGCTCGACGAAAAGGTCGAGAAGAACCTCTCCGCGGCCATCGTCCGCACGCCCGTCGCGGAGTGCACGCGCCTCGCGGAGCGCAACAAGATCCAGGTCGAGCGCGACCCCGAGACGCCCGGCTACTACAACTGCTTCTTCGAGTCGACGGGCGGCTGGATGGAGATCCACGGCCCGCAGTTCGACCTCGACCGCCTCAAGAAGGCGACCCGCGTCCGCATCGGCGGCAACCAGGACTTCACGAGCATCACCCCCGAGTCCGGCGAGTTCACCGGCACGTTCGAGAAGGGCGCCGACAACAACGAGAAGGTCTTCTTCCGCACCCGCTGCGTCGCCAAGATCTGGCGCCGCCACGCCCAGGTCGGCGGCCGCCTCGTGGTCGCGGTGATGGTCTCCTATCCGGACGGCCAGCGCCGGACCTACCAGTACCTCGAGGGCCAGACGGGCGTCGACGCCGGCGCCGGCGCGACGACGAAGATCGACGGCGGCGGCGAGGAGCCGCCCGAGTGGCAGCCCGGGTCCGACGAGGGCACCGGCGACGACTGGGGCGGGGATTCCGGCGACTCCGGCGATTCCGGCGACGACTGGGGCGATTCCGGCGGCGATTCGGACTTCGGCGACTGGAGCTTCTAGGCCCCGGGGACACTTTCGAAAACACACAAACGCGAGGCGGCGCAACCCGCCGAAACACACAAGGAAAACGGAAATGAAGAACAGGTTCCACACAGCATTCGCGGCCTCTGCGCTCCTCGCGCTCGGCTTCGCCGCCGCGCCCGCCTTCGCGGACTCCGCGGCCGACAAGGTCACCGGCTACGTCGAGATCGCGCGCAGCGTCTTCGGCGGCGACAAGACGGCGGGCGACGTCGTCTCCGACAAGATCGCCGGCGCCGACCAGGGCGTCGTCGGCGAGCTCGCCGCGGCCCTCTCCGCGGCCGAGGTCGCCAAGGACGATCCCGCCGTCGCCGACGCGCTCGCGGGCATCGTCTCCGCGGTGAACGACGCCGCCGGCGACGATGCGTTCGACTTCGCCTCCCGCGCCGCCGCGACCGTCGCGGCCGTGACGGGCCTCGACATCGCCGGCTCGCTCTCCGACGAGGCGTTCGCCGATGCCGCGAACGATCCCGACTCCGTCCTCGACGCCACCGAGAAGGCCGACCTCAAGGACCTCTACGAGAAGGTCCTCGCCGCCCTCAAGGGCGCCGGCTACAAGATGAAGGAGGACGGCGACAAGGTCGTGATCGATCCCGCCGCGACCGGCGACGAGGCCGGCGACGCCGCCGGCTCCGCCGGCACCGACGGCGAGGCTGCCGCCGGCTCCGACGGCAAGGCCGCCGCCGGCTCCGACGGCGGTGACGAGGAAGTCATCTACGACGACGACGAGAAACTCGGCGATCCCCTGGACCAGACGTTCGACCCCGTGCCCCCCGCCGTCGATCCGAACGACTCGAAGGCCCCGTACGGCCCGCACGAGTACCATCCCACGCCGACGACGCTCAACGGCATGAACCAGCCGATCCTGACGCCCGTCGTCACGCCGACGACGAAGCCCTCGAAGCCGAAGCCCACGAAGCCGTCCCCGACCCCGGTCGGCCTCCGCTAAGCTTCCCGCCTAGCGTCTTTCGGAGGCGTCCCTGGACCGCACCGCAGGGACGCCTCCTTCTTTCGGCAGACGCCGATTCCCGTCAACGCCGCGGCGCGGACCCGCACAGCACACAGCATAGCACAGCAAGGACTTCCGCCATGTTCATCATCAAGTTCAACAACATGGTCAAGAACAAGTGGATCTGGGCCGCCTTCGCGATCGTCGTCGCGGTGGCGTTCGGAGCCTCGGACATGCTCGGCGCCGGCTCCCGCGCCCGCGAGGGGGGCGGACGCCTCGGCTCGCTCGGCGGCAAGGCGCTCGACCCCGGGCTCTACCAGACCGTGGGCAACCTGATCCGCTACCGCAACCTCATGGGCGGGACGCAGGACACGTACTCCGCCCGCGAGCGCTGGAAGCTCTGCGCCGCGCTCCTCCGCGCCCGCGAGTCCGGGCTCTCCGTCTCCGACTCCGAGCTCGCCGCGATCATCCGCGGCATGGGCTTCTTCCGCGACGCGGACGGCCAGTTCAGCTCCGAGACCTACAACCGCGTCCTCTCCCGGATCGAGTTCACGCCGACGATGTTCCAGGAGGCGCTCCGAGCGGACGTCGCGCTCAACCAGCTGCGCTTCTGCGTCGCCCGCGGCCCCTGGGCTCCTCCCAGCGTCGTCGAGGACCGCACCCTCGGCCGCTCCGACCGCTTCACGCTCCGGACGGCCACGCTCACGAACGCGTTCGACGCCGCGTCGACCGATGTGTCGGAGGACGAGGCCCGCGCCTTCTACGACGCGCACCCCGACCTCTACCGCCTCCCCGAGCGCCGCGCCGTCCGCTACGTCGTGTTCCCGGCCGTCGCCTACCGCGAGAAGGCCGAGGTCACCGACGAGGAGATCAAGGCGTACTACGACGAGAACGAGTCCGACTTCACGACGAAGGGAACCAACGACGTCGAGGTCCTCCGCCCGCTCGACGAGGTCCGCGACGAGATCGTCGGCATCCTCGCCCCCGAGCGCCAGCGCGAGCTCGCCGCGACGGACGCCGGCGACTTCGCCGACCTCTTCTTCCGTCCGGGCTACGACGGCGCCGCGCCCGCCTCGGACTTCGCCGCCGCCGCCGCGAAGCTCGGCTACGCCGTCTCCACGACCGCCCTCTTCTCCGCCGACGAGCCCCCCGTCTCGCCGGACCTGGCCGACGACTTCTCCGCCAACGTCTTCGCCCTCGAGGCCGGCGGCGAGGTCTCCGACCGCGTCTCCGGCGTGATCGGCGCGGACGGCGCGTCCGAGTACTTCGTCGCGGAGCTGCTCGAGACGAGCGACTCCCACGTCCCGGACTACGGCGAGATCGCCGCGCGCGTCCTCGCCGACGCCCGCGAGGACAAGGCCTCGCGCGCGTTCCAGGACGAGGTCTCCCGCGTCCAGGAGGCCCTTCTGCGCGGCGCGGAGGAGGGCGGCGACTTCGCGGCGATCGCCGCCACGAACGGCCTCGCCGTCGGAACCAACTTCGTCTTCACCGCGCGCGACGCCTTCGCCGGCTCCGCCCCCGTCGAGTCGCCCCACCAGGTGGCGCAGTCGATGATGCAGCTCGGCGCCGGCGACCTCTCGCCCTCGCCGATCGCCGTCCCCGGCGGCGTGCTCTTCTTCCAGGTCGTCGCGCGCGAGCCCGGAGACGCCTCGCTCGCCGGTACCTACCGCGACTCGATCGTCTACGGCCTCGAGAGCCAGGCGGCCGACGCGCTCTGGGAGGACTGGCTCGAGCGCAACCTCGTCTCGATGGACCCGAAGCCGAACACGCCCTTCGAGGCCGCCGGCGAGCCCGTCGAGGACGACGGGGAGGACGCCGCGGAGGACTAGCCGGATGGCGGAGCCGCGGCGCATCCTCGTCGTCAAGCTCAGCTCGCTCGGCGACACGCTCCACGCGCTCCCCGCCGTCGCGGAACTCCGCGACCGCCTCCCCGCGCGCGTCGACTGGGCCGTCCAGCCCGCCTTCGCGCCCCTCGTCCGCGCCTTCGCCTGCGTCGACCGAGTCATCGAAGTCCCGCGCCCCTCGCGTCCGCGCGAGTGGGCGCGGGCCCTTCTAGCGCTCCGGCGCGAACCGCCCTGGGACCTCGTCGTCGACCTCCAGGGCCTGCTCAAGAGCGCCCTCGTCGCCCGCGCCGCGCGCGCCCCGCGCCGCATCGGCCCCTCGTTCGCGCGCGAGGGATCGCGGCTCCTCTACACGGAGCTCGCCGGTCGCCGCGACAAGTCCCGCCACGCGATCGACGAGTGCTTCGACGTCCTGCGGCACCTCGGCCTCCCCGTCCCCGCCGAGCCGCGCTTCCCGCTCTCCGTGCCCGCGCCCGCGCCCGGGGCGCTCGACCCGCCGGAGCTCGCCGGGCTCTCCGGGCCGCGCGTCGCCGTGGCGCCCTATTCGCGCTGGCCGAGCAAGAACTGGCCCGCCGAGCGCTTCTCCGAGGCGATCCGCCTGCTCGTGGAGGAACGCGGCGCGCGCGTCCACGTCCTCGGCGGTCCCGGCGACCGCGCCGGCGCACAGGCGATCGTCGCCGCCGCCGGCGTCCCCGCCGCCAACCACTGCGGCGCGTTCTCGCTCGTCGAGTCGGCCGGCCTCCTCGCGCGCTGCGAGGCGCTCCTCACGAACGACTCCGGCCCGATGCACCTCGCGGCCGCGCTCGGCGTGCGGTGCGTCGCCGTCTTCGGCCCGACCTCGGCGGACCGGACGGGCCCCTACGGACCCCGCCACGCGATCCTCCGCGCGGAGCCCGAATGCCCGCGCGCGCCCTGCCGCCGCCGCGACTGCCCGCTCGGCACCGGCGCCTGCCTCGCCTCGATCCCCGCCGCCCGCGCCGTCGCCGCGCTCTTCGCGCCGAACCGCTAGCGGGGG
>CAMNDA010000194.1 GCA_946534745.1 uncultured Verrucomicrobiota bacterium
GAAAACGGCCCGCCCGCGATCGGCACGGGCGTCATCGCCGCCGACGGCGACACGACGCCGACGGTCTACGCGCAGAACGACCCGTCAAAGACAGGCTACAACCCCAACGAGGAGCACGCGCTCGTCCTGCCCGGCGCGGGCGGCCACGTCGCGTGGGCGCTTCGCTCCGACCTTAACACAACGGAGTCCTCCGCCCCCGGCGTCCTCGTCCAATACGTGAAGGACGGCCGCAAGGCGATGCAGTGGTTCGACGTCGCGACCACCAACCTCCTCTACCCCGAACTCGCTGCAGACTGCGTCGCGGGCAAGGCCTTCCCCGGCCCGCACCCGATCGACATGCTCGACGACCCGTGGTGCGAGGAGGACAAGTGGGACGAGCCGGTCGCGACCTCGCCCGTCTTCCGCGACCGCAAGAAGCAGCTCTGGGCGCGCGCCGCCGGCACGGCGACGATGCGGATGTACTATCGCATGCAGCAGGGCTTCGCCTTCCCGTCGCTCCCCGCCGACAAGTGGCCCGCCGTCGGAACCGCGGTGCCGTGGCTCTCGCTTCTCGGCGGCGACCCCACTTCCGACCCGCTGGCCGGCGAGCCCGCCGCATGGACCTGGCGCGTCGCATGGCCGGACGCCGTTCCCGAGATGGAGATCGGCCGCACCCTCACCGTCGCCGCCTCGGGCCTCCCCGAGGTCTGGAACGCAAAGTCCGCCGCCGTCGTCTGGCCCGCGACCGACGCCGAGCGCGACGCCACCGCCGTCCTCTTCGATCCCACCGTCGCGCAGACGGCCGGCTTCGACAAGGCGACCTTCCCGACCGTCGCCGACGCCGTCGCCGGTCTCGGCATCAAGCAGGGCGCCGGCGGCAACGCCACGCTGCGCAAGGGCCGCTGGACGTTCGACGGCCTCCCGCCCAATCTCTCCAAGCGCTTCTATCTCGACACCACCGCCGACGTCGGGCGCTGCCTCAAGCTCGAGGGCGAGATGGAGGACAACCCCGCGGGCGTCTCGCTCCTGCACGTGAACGTCCTCTCCGACGGCGAGCGCAAGGTCCTGCGCGACCTGCTCGACGACGTCGCCACCCCCGCCGGCAAGACGGCTTGGAAAGCGGCGATCGACAGGCTCGCCACTGCGCCCGTCCTCCCGAGCCCGCACGTCGCGGTCTCCGGCTCCGAGGACCGCGTCGCCTACGAGCCGCGCGACCACTACGCGCTCTTCTCGATGGGCGCCACGAACTATGTCACCCTCATCCAGAACGACGCCACCAACGCGCTCATGAACGTCGCCGAGGGCGATCCGATCTCGATGCACGTCGTCAAGGTCGTCCCGAAGTACTACGTCGGCCGCGTCGTCACGCGCGAGGACCCGCTCAACCTCCTCTCGCAGCAGCTTTCCGTGATCTACGCCGAGGCGTTCGCCGGAAAGCCCGGGGAGTACGAGTTCGAGTGGCGCAAGTGCCGCCCGCACGCGGACGGCTCCGTCCCGACGGACTTCGACGGCGAATACTCCCAGAAGTTCGAGCCGACCGAGGGCCTCACGCGCTTCGTGATCGGCGGCCAGGGCGACACGCTCGCCAACATGGTCAACACCTACTATGCCGTGCGCTACCGCGCGAAGGACGCCAGCTCGCCCGCCTACGCCGCGATGGGCGACGCCTGGAGCGCCTGGACCGACCCGCCGGCCCTCGCCGAGGGCTGGGTGCAGCGCGTCCTCAACAACGTCACGCCCTTCTCGCAGCGCATGCGCGACCTCGTCGAGAACGAGGCCGAGACGCCCGTCTCGATGATCGTCCAGGCCGGCAGGCCCTACGAGGGCGACGTCGCCCTGAGCCAGGACAACCTCGCCTCCGTCGGCCTCATCCAGCTCTACGAGACGATCCTCTCCAAGGCCGAGTCGATGTCGCTCGCCCTCGGCCTCGACGACGCCGACGCGAACAAGCAGCTGCAGCTCGCCGTCGCGCGCCTCGCGGACCTCTACACCGTCCTCGGCGACGAAGCCTACGTCGACGCCCTCAACCCCACGATCGGCTTCGGCGCCAACTTCGACAACACAGAGATGACCGGCTTCGAGCTGGACTACGGCGCGCTCTCCTCGACGCTCTTCTGCTTCGACAACCAGGTGCCGACGCTCCTCGACGAGGAACTCGCGCTCCTGCGCGGCCGCACCGGCGACAACGCGCCCTCGACGCACATCTCGCCCTACTTCAACCGCCTGCCGTGGAACCTCTCCAAGAGCCCCGTCGGCGGCGAGGTCGCCTACATGGTCAACTACGACATCTCCGGCCGCAACGACGAGGCCGTCCTCGACGAGAAGGACGCCGCCGACCTCTATCCGCAGGGCCACGGCGACGCCTACGGCCACTACCTCAGCGCCCTCTCCGGCTACTACCGCCTTCTGCGCAACCCCCACTTCACCTGGGGCGCGCCCGCGATGGGCGAGATGGTCGTCGCGGACGCCGTCCTCAACGTCGACTACTATGACGAGGCCAAGTTCGCCAAGGCCGCCTACGACGTGGCGAAGGTCGCCTCCGCCGTCGTCGACCGCACCGCGCGCAAGGCCTACCGCGACAACGGCGGCGCCTCTTCCGCCGGCTACCTCGACGACGACCCCACGCGCGCCTTCGGCTATGGCGAGTGGGCCTCGCGCGGCGGCTTCGGCGCGCTCGCCAACTGGGCCGTCGCCAACGCGCTTCTGGCCCCCGCGCCCGAGACCGGCCGCTACTGGCGCTACCGTTTCGGCGCCGATTCGTATGTAATGCTCAACCGCGAGAACGAGGACGAAGCCCTCCCGGCCTTCGCCGACGGCGGCACCTGGACGTGCGAGCTGCAAATCGTCCCGGACGAGTCGCCCATCGCGCCGGGCGAGGACGAGGCCGGCCTCGTCACCGTCCTCGGCGACGACGGCGCCTTCGCGCTCACGCTTCGCGAGGGGAACGAACTCTGGTTTTTGACCCTCGTCGCCCAGCGCATCCCCGTCACCAACACCGTCTACCAGTACACGTTCATCCCCGAGGACGAGGCGATCCCGTACACCGGGACCCGCCATCTCGCCGTCACGAACGGAACGAAGGTCCTGAGCTGCGTCTTCTACGGCGACTTCAGCGAGCGCGAGATCGGGCAGTTGAACCCGCTCCGCGCCCCGAACGCGCTGCCCGAGGCCTACGACGTGCAGTCGATTCTCGCCGCCGCCGGCGAAGACGCGCCGCCCGCGCCGCCCGCGTGGGAGGGGTGGAGGCTCTCCCCCTCCAACACCGACGACGCGACCGGCGCGTTCCGCCCGCACGTCTTCGCGATGGAGGACGACCGCCTCGAACACGGCGACCTCGCCGAGGCGGAATACCGCGTCGGCACCGTTCCCTCCGGCGACAACACCCTCGTCGCCATGCGGTGCGACGGCGGCCGCCCGACCGTCTCCCTCTTCGCGCCCGACGGCGCGCTGACGCAGAAATGGACCGCCTCCGCCGACGTCGACTTCTCCGCCTCGCCGCAGCTCGTCTTCCTCGGCGGCGACTACATTGGCGAAATCGTCGAGGTCCGCCTCTGGAACGGCGTCTGCCGCACCGACGCGCAGCTCGTCGCCAAACGCGAATACGTCTCGCCCCTCTCCGACGGCCTCTCCCTTTACCTGCGCGCGTTTTCCGACACGGGCGCCGTCACGCAGCTTGCCGACGAAAAGACCGGGGACTTCTGGGACGTCGTCGGCGGCTCCTGGACCGAGGCCTCCGAAAGCGGCGTCGACATCGCCTTCGAGGACGAGGGCCTCGCCCGCATCGACCGCTCCACCGTCCCCGAGCTCGCCTCCCTCGCCGCGCTCATCCCCGACATCCAGAAACGCACGGACCGCATGGACGCCGGCCTCACGCCGCTCGGCCTCGCCGCCGGCGCGATTCCCTTCGACCTCTCGCCGATCAACCCCGGCGACGACACGATGACCCACTACGAGCAGATTCGCGAACGCGCCGGCACCGCGCTCGAAAACGCCCGCCGCGCCCTCGACAAGGCGCAGTTCTACGGCTCGCGCGTGCGGATGCTCGCGGAGTCGCAGTTCTCGCGCGAGAACCAGCTCGAGACGATGGAGCTCGAGACGAAGAACCGCCTGATCGAATACTTCGGCTACCCCTACGAAGGCGACATCGGCCCCGGCGGCACCTACCCGCAGGGCTACGACGGGCCGGACCTGCTGCACTACGCCTGGATGGAGCCGTGGCAGTTCGGCCTCCGGGCCGACGAGGACGTGAAGTCCGTCACCACCAATGTCTACGTCCGCGACACCGCCAAGTTCCGCGACCATCTCGCCGTCCTCCTGCCCAATTTCGGCAAGACCGTGGACTTCGACACCTTCGTCTACGAAAAGTCCGCGACCGGCATCATCCTCAAGCCCGCGGCCGTCACCGGCAAACGGCGGGCCTGCGGCCAGATCCAGGACAAGATGGGCGAGCTGCTCATTGCCTACCGCGGCTTCAAGAGTCGGCTCGCCGACTGGGAGAGGGCCAACCAGGAGTTCGAACTCCAGGTCGGCCGTGCCCGCCGCGACGCCGTCTTCTACGAGCTCCAGAAGACCGCCCAGGAGGCCAAGTTCGCCTACGAGCAGTTCGCGGCCGTCGAGGAGGCCGCCACCAAGGTCGCCATCAACGCCCTGGAGGTCCTTCTCAACACAACCCAGGCGATTCAGGATGGCGTCCTGAAGTCGATTCCGAAGGTTTCGGGCGCCGGCATGACCGTCAACATCGACCCGCAGGCCATCGCGGCGGGCGCCTCCTGGCCGGCCTACAGCGCGGGCGCCGGCACGCTGCGGATCCAGCTCCTCGCGGCCAAGGACTCCCTCGTCGTCACCGACGCCGTCCAGGTCGGTTTCGACGTCGCCGAGGAGCTCATCGACCTCCTGATCGACCAGATGGCCACCTACGACGGCTACTACGACAGCGTCTACGACGCCGCCGGCGAGGTGTTCTCCGCCGCCCGCGAATGCCGCGACGCCTATGTCGAGCTCCTCGCCGCCGAGTGCGCCGTCGAGACCGTCGTCGCCGAGGCCGAGCGCATCATCGACGAGCGCACGCTCGCCCGCCAGCAGGCCGTCGACGTCCTCACGAAGACGCGCTACAACGACATGTTCTTCCGCCTCGCGCGCAACAACGCCCTCTCGCGCTACGACGCGCAGTTCGAGCTCGCGCAGCGCTACGCCTACCTCGCCGCGCAGGCCTACGACTACGAGACCGGCCTGCTCTCCTCCGACCGCCGGAGCGGCGACGCCTTCCTCGCCCGCATCGTCGGCGCGCGCACGATCGGCGAGTTCGACGACGACGGCAACCCGCTCGTCGCCTCCGACGCCGCGAAGGGCGACGGCGGCCTCGCCGCCATCCTCGCCGAGATGGACGAGAACTGGCTCGTCCTCAAGCCGCGGCTCGGCATCAACAACCCGCAGCCCTACGCCACCTGGTTCTCCCTGCGCCACGACCTCTTCCGCATCTACGACGACGAAAAGGGCGACAAGGCCTGGAAGACCGCGCTCCGCAAGTGCATCGTCGAGGACCTCAACGAGCTGCCGGAGTTCACGCACTACTGCCAGCCGCTCGCCGGCGCCACGGCGGAGAAGGAGCCGGGCTTCGTCATCCCGTTCCCCTCGCTCGTCGCGCAGGGCTACAACTTCTTCGGCAACGAGCTCGCGGGCGGCGACGCCTCGCTCGACCCGACCTGGTTCGCCACGCACATCTCCGCCGCCGGCGTCCACCTCAAGGGCTACGACGACGAGAACCTCTCCCGCACCCCGACCGTCTACCTCGTCCCGGTGGGCGAGGACCGGATGCGCGCCGTCGGCGATCCGGAGACCGTCCTCTCGTGGAGAGTCGTGGACCAGACCGTCCCCGCGCCCTATGCCATCGGATCCACGCAGCTCGACGACCCGGACTGGACCCCGCTCTTCGACGGCGCCACGGGCGGCAACGACCTCGGCGCGCGCATCCGCAGGCACCCGAGCTTCCGCGCCTACTACGACGAGGCGGGCAAGGACCCCTCCGACGACTCGCTCGACTGCACGCGCCTCGTCGGCCGATCGGCGTGGAACACCCGGTGGCTCCTGATCATCCCGGCCTCCTCGCTCTCCGCCGACCGCGAGGCGGCGCTCGCCGCCTTCATCTCCGGCGCCGACGCCGACCGCGACGGCAAGCCCGACTCCACCGGCGTCTCCGACATCCTCCTCGGCCTCAAGACCTACTCGACCAGCGGAAACTAGCCCGGCGGGCGCGTTGATTTCCGGCGCGATTCCGGCTAGAATCGGCGTCAACAACCGGCGTTCCGGGCCGAGGACGGCCGAACGCCCGTGCAACGAAAGAACAGCGAAATGACAATGATCGAAGAAGCTCTTGCGCAGGCCTGCGACACCAAGGCGTGCGTGATCGGTCCGGGTGCGGCGGAAGAAACGGCGAAGATGTTCGGGGAGCTCTTTCCCGGCGTCCGGCGCGCGATCGTGGTCGACGACCCGCGCACGCGGGCCGTCGCCGGCGAACGCGCCGCCGG
>CAMNDA010000195.1 GCA_946534745.1 uncultured Verrucomicrobiota bacterium
CCGACGAGCGCCGCGAGACCGCCGCGTCCGGGCTTCGCCGAGCGCCCCCGCATTTCGGAACGCCGCGCCTTGGGAGCCCGGAGCACGCGCGCGGGGCCGGAGTCGGCGGCGGTGGCGGTGGCTGTGGCCGGAGACGGAGATGCGCCCGGCGCGGAGTTTTCGCTTGCACGCGGGGGGCGAATGCGGGATAATCGCATCCCGTCCGCGCCCGTGCGGGGCGCATCCCGAAAGAAGGCAAAGCAATGGCAGTCGATCTCGATTGGAACAACCTCGGATTCAAGTACCGCGACACCGCGGGGCACGTCGAATGCGTCTGGAAGGACGGCGCGTGGGGCCCGCTGGAGTTCGTCGCCGAGCCCTGGCTCCGGATGCACATCGCCGCGGCGTGCCTGCACTACGGCCAGGAGTGCTTCGAGGGCCTCAAGGTCTTCCGCCAGAAGAGCGGCCGCGTCGTCGCGTTCCGCCCCGAGGCGAACGCCGAGCGCATGCAGCGCACCGCGCTGCGGACGTGCATGCCGCCCGTCCCGACGGAGATGTTCATGGAGGCGCTCCGCCTCGTCGTGAAGAGGAACGCCGACTACATCCCGCCCTACGGGACCGGCGGCTCGCTCTACGTGCGGCCGCTTCTCATCGGCACGGGCGCGCAGATCGGCGTCGCGCCCGCGGACAGCTACACCTTCGTGATGCTCGTCACGCCCGCCGGCGCGTACTACAAGGGCGGCCTCAAGCCCGTGCGCGCCGTCATCCTCGACGACTACGACCGCGCCGCGCCGCTCGGCATGGGCGACGTGAAGGTCGGCGGCAACTACGCCGCGTCGATCTTCGCGCACGAGACGGCCAAGAAGATGGGGTTCCCCGTCGAGCTCTACCTCGACGCCAAGACGCACACCTGCGTCGAGGAGTTCGCGACCTCCAACTTCCTCGGCATCAAGAAGGACGGCACCTACGTCACGACCGACTCGCGTTCCGTCCTGCCGTCCGTGACGAACATGACGCTGCGCGAGATCTGCGCGGACGAGGGCCGCAAGGTCGAGGTCCGGCACGTGCCCTACGAGGAGCTGAAGGAGTTCGCCGAGGTCGCCGCGTGCGGCACCGCCGTCGTGGTGACGCCCGTGTGGCAGATCGTCCGCGGGAACGAGACGCTCACGCTGGGCGACCCGGAGAAGGCCGGCCCCGTGATCACGGACCTCTTCGAGAAGGTCCAGGGCATCCAGTACGGCGAGCTTCCCGACGCGCACGGCTGGTGCGTGCCGATCGAGGCCTAGTCCCTCCCCTTCGCGCCGGCGAGTCCGAGGTGGCGGCGGGCCGTGTTCCGGCTCACGCCGAGCGCCTTGGCCGTCTCCGTGAGGTTGCGGCCGTGGCGCTCGTAGACGCGGTTCACGAAGGCGCGGACGGCCTCGTCGAGGTTTTCGCCGGCGCCGGAGGGCTGAGGCGGGGAAAGCGGGAGCGGGGCCGCGGGGGCGGATTCGCCGGGCGCCGGGTCGAACGCCGCGAGGCGCGCGACTTCGGCGCGTTCCTCGTCGACGAGCTCCGGGATCGTGAGGTCGTCGAAGAGCGTGGCGCGCTCGAGGACGTTGGAGAGCTCGCGGACGTTGCCCGGCCAGTCGTAGGACTGGATCGCTGCGAGGTCCTCCCGGGAGAGCGGCTTGCCCTTCGGGACGAGACACGACCAGATCTGCTTCGCGGTCGCGGCGACGTCGCTTTCCCGCTCGCGGAGCGGCGGCATCCGGATCTGCACGACGGAGAGGCGCCAGTAGAGGTCCTCGCGGAATTCGCGGCGGCGCACGAGTTCGCGCAGGTCGCGGTTCGTGGCGGCCACGACGAGCACGTCGACCTTCGTCTCCTGCGATGCGCCGAAGGGCTGGACGACGCCGTCCTGCAGCACGCGCAGCAGGACGCCCTGCACGTCGAGAGGGAGCTCCGCGATCTCGTCGAGGAAGAGCGTGCCGCCGGAGGCGTCGCGGAAGAGCCCGGGCGAGTCGGTCTTCGCGTCGGTGAACGCGCCCTTCACGTGGCCGAAGAGGCGGCTCTCGATCAGGTCGCGCGCGACGGTGGCGCAGTTGAACGCGTAGTAGGGGCCGCGGCGGCCGGATTGGACGTGGAGCTGCTGCGCGACGGTCTCCTTGCCGACGCCGCTTTCGCCGGTGACGAGGACGCGGCGCACGCCGCTCTTCGCGATGCGGCCGATTTCCTTGCGGACCTTGCGCATCGCCGGGCCGGAGGCCTGGAGCTCGCGCGTGCCGAACCGGCGCCAGTGCTTCACGAGCGTCTGGACCGGTTCGCCCCATTTGGCCGGGGCCACGCCGAGGGCGAGGTCCCGGACGATCTGGTCGAGCGCGAGGAAGTCGTGCGCGTTGGAGAACATCCAGCCGGCGGCCTTGTAGCGCTCCTGCCAGAGCCGCGCGGAATCGGTCGGCGACCTTTCGACGAGCGTGGCGAGCAGGGGGGCCGCCTCGATTCCGAGTTCGCGGGCGACGAACCCGGCGAGGCTCCCCTCGCCGACGTGGGGCTCGAAGAGGGCCTGGACGGAGAACGGGATTTCGTCGGGAACGGGATGCCCGGCGCTGTACCAGACGATCTTCGCGCCGCCTTTGACGAGGCGGCTGAAGGAGGTTTCGAGACGGGCGGGGTCGGCGGCTGCGAGGCCGATGCCGAGCAGGTGGACCTCGGAGAAGTCCGAGGGCTTGAACCCGTCGAGGACGTCGGGCAGGACGCCCATGCTCGCGAACGCGACCTGCGCGCCGGGGAAGCGCTTGAGCGCGATGGCGGTGGCGACGAGGTGCTCGGCGAGGATGCCGAGGCCGGAGACGAGGAGGATCTTCTTCTTGCTTTCCATGGCGGGGGAGGGGAGGGGTTCGGTCGGGCTAGAGGGAGACGCCGGTGTCGCGGGCTTCCTCGCGGGCGAGGGCGGCGTCGAGCGCGGCGTCCGCCGCGAGCAGGACGGCGCGCCGCCTCGCGCGCGTGACGCCGGTGTAGAGCAGCTGCCGGGTCAGCAGCGGGCAGGATTCGGCGGCGGGCAGGACGAGGAGGACGCTGCCGTATTCGGACCCCTGGCTCTTGTGGACGGTGACGGCGTAGGCCAGGTCGTGCTCGGGCAGCAGGGCGGCCGGGCACGCGACGACGGCCTCGCCGCGCGGGTCGGCGCCCGCCGCGCGACGCGCGAGCAGTCGCCTCTTCAGGTCGGCGGCCAGGTCGTCGACTCGGTCGGAGTAGAGAATCGTGAGAGACATGGCGGTCAGGCGGTGGTTGCGGTTGCTCCGTCGGCGGATTGCTTGTCGGGGGGCGGTCCGGGGTCGTCGCTCCACGAGACCCACCGGTTGCCGCCGCCGAGGTCGCGGAGGCGGCTTCCCCGGCCCCCCTTGACGGCCTCGATGACGGCGCCGAGGGCGTTCACGACCTCGTCCATGTGCGTGATGACGCCGACGAGCGTGCCCTGCGAGCCGATGCGCTCCAGGACGTCGACCGCCGCGTCGAGCGACTCGCGGTCGAGCGTGCCGAACCCTTCGTCGAGGAAGAGGTTCTCGCACGCGCCGCCGCCGCGGAGGGCCGCGAAGCCGAGGGCGAGCGCAAGGGAGGCGAAGAACGATTCGCCGCCGGAGAGGTTCGAGACGGGGCGCGTTCCGGACTGCTCCGCATCGATGACGTGGAGCTTCTCCTCTCGCAGCTTGCCCGAGTCGGTGAGGCTGGCTCCGGCGGACTTCCACGCGAAGCGGTAGCGTCTTCCGGACATGGCCTGCAGGTGCGGGTCCGCGGCCAGAACGAGGTTTCTGAAGTTGAGGCGCTGCGCGAAGAGTCGGAAGAGCTTCCCTTCCTCGCCGCCGAGCATGGTGTCGAGCTCGGCCCAGTCCTTCGCCGCCTTTTCGATCGGCGCAAGCGCGGCCTCGTCCGCGGCCGCCCTTCCGGCGATCTTGTCGTAGGTCTCGAGCGCGTGCTCCGCCGCTCCGGCCGCCTCGGCGGTCTCGCGCTGCTTCCCTTCGGCGAGCGCGAGCGCGCCTTCGACGTCCTTCGCCGGGCGTCGGACGTCGCGCCTTCCCCCGTGGGACCGGAGGCGGGCCTCCTCGCCCGCGAGACGCTTCCTCTCGCCGCCACTTCCGTCCGCGCCGTAGAGTCGGACGTCCTCGTCGCGGAGCTCGCGCTCGCGCTCGGCGAGAGAATTCGTCGCATCGTCGGAAAGAAGCGCGGCGCGCCAGTCGTCGTCCGTTGCGAATCCCGCCTTTCCGCGCGCCTCGTCGAAGTCCTTTCGCCGCCTGTCGCGCTCTTCTTCCGCCACCCGCCTTTCAACTTCCTTCCGGGCCCTTTCCTCCTGGTCGTCCTTCCGTTCCTTCATGGCGGTCGCCAGCTCTGCGCTTGCCTTCAGGGCCTTCTCCTTCCTGTTCGACAGCTCCTGGCCCAACCGGTCTCTTTCCGCCTGAGGCGTTCCGGTCCCGTAGAGCGCGGTTCGTTCGGCCTGGATCTGTTTGAGGACTTTCCTTGCGGCTTCCGCCTTGGCCTTCGCGGCTTCCGCTTCGGCGACCGCGTCCTTCTCGGCCTGGAAGAGGGCGGTAATCTGGCCGGAGCGCGTGGTCGCGTCCTGACGCGCGGCGGCCACGCCGTTCGTCGCGTCGGCGATGTCCTTCGCCGTCTGGATCCGGACCCGATCGAGCGTCGCCCGCGCCGCCTGCGCCTTCCTGTCGGCTTCCTTCCATTTCGCGAGCAGGTCGCCGACGGCGTTCGTCCTCGCGGTCTGGGCGGCATCGCCGTCCGCGATTTCCTTCGCGTACCGGGACGAGGGCGGCAGGTCGATGGCGATCGGCGTCTCACCGGTCCCGCGATGGACGACGCCGCAGACGGGACAGGGCCTGCCGTCGACGAGGTGGGCTCGCATCGTCTTGGCGTCCTTGCTCTCGGCCTGGACGGCGAGGTTCTTCAACACCTCCAGCCCGTTGCGCTCCTTCGCCCACTTCTTCGCTTCGGCGTTCGCGGCGTCGTCCGCCGCGGCATGGGACTCCTTCGCCCGTTCCGCCTCTTTCTCCAGTCCGGCGATGGGGGCGGTCGCGGCATCGATGCGCTTTTGCGCGTCGCGGGCGGCTGCGATGGTCCGGAACAGGACCTCGCCCCTCCACTCGGCGCCGGGCTCCGTTCCGTCGTTCCAGAACGCCTCCGCCGCGGCGGCGCGCCTTGCGGCCCCGTCCGCTTCCGTCGTCGCGATGGAGAGCGTTTCGGCGGCCCGTTCCGCGGCCTTTCTCTTGGCTGCGAATACCTGCGCGAGCGCCTTGAAATCGGCTGTTCGGGCGACGATGTCGCGGTCGCGCGCGTCGATGCCGTCGAGGAACGGCCTGCGGTCTTCGATGGCCTCTTGCGCAAGATCGACCGACCGACGGGCGTCCGCGTCGGTCGTTCGAAGACCGGGCAGATCGCGGTCGATGGCCAAAATCGCGGCGTCCAGCTCCCGGATGCGATCCTCCAGCGCGGAGACCCTGCCTTCCTCGAGCTCCAGCGCGTGCCGGTCGTTCGCCAGGGCGCCGGCCCTCCGGGCCGCGTCGAGCCTCGCACGATCGGGACCGAACGCATCCTTCGCCCGGCGCTGTTCGGCATCGTCGGCGGCGAAGGCCTCCTCGTCCGCTTCGAGCCTGGCGGACGCGACGGTCCAGTCGAGCTCCTGTCGCAGCGCGTCGGCGTCGGACCTGGCCTTCCTCGCGTCGCCGGCGGCTTTCGATTTCGCCTCTTCGAGCGCGGCGCGGTCGCCCATCTTCTCCAGGGCCTCGCGCGACGAACCCGCGGCCCCCCGGGCCTTCTCGAGCGCGGCGTGCGCCTCGAGCTTGCGGCGGTTGATCTCCCGGCCGATGCGCGAGAAGCGCTGCGTGCCGGTGACCTTCTCGAGGATGGCGGCCCGGGTCTCCTCGTCGGCCTTGAGGAACTGGTCGAACCGACCCTGGGAAAGCAGTACGATGCGGGTGAACTCCTCGTAGGTGAACCCGATGAGCCGGGAGACGGCCAGGGCGCATTCCTTGGACTTGCCGCCCGCGTAGACCGACGTCGCCCCGCCGTTCGGAGCGCGAAGCGTTTCGTCCCGAAGCTCGTGCCGGTAGGGGTCGAGCCCCTTGGCGCGCTTCTTTCGGCGCTGCGCCCAGACGGCCCGGTAGACGTGGCCGTCGACGCCTCGGAACCGGACGGCGGCGCGGCAGAACGCCGCGGTCCGCGTCATGACCTCGTTCGCGGTGTGGGTGATCTCGCCCTCCTGCCGAGCGGTCTGGCCGTAGAGCGCGAGCGTGATCGCGTCGAGGATGGTCGTCTTGCCGGCCCCGGTGTCCCCCGCCACGGCGAAGGTGCCGCCCGCCTTGCGGAGATTCTCCAGGTCGATGGTCGCCCGCCCCTTCAGGCTGTTGAGGTTGGAGAGTT
>CAMNDA010000196.1 GCA_946534745.1 uncultured Verrucomicrobiota bacterium
CCAACTCGTGGATGGTTCGGATGCCGACCGCCGCGCGCAGCGCATTCGACGAAACCGTGGAACTGCCAATTACGGAGACGGCAACCGGTCTGCGGGCGCAACCCGCGGCGAGGGCGAGGAGGGGGAGGATGAGGGCAAGGCGTTTCATTGCGGGCGGGGGCGGGGTCAGGGGAAGTGGTTAGTGGTTAGTGGTTGGTGGCGGGGTGCCGCCACGCCGGCGGCGGCCGGGTGTCGCGGCTTCGCCGCTCGCGGGCAAGAGCTTTCACGGTGCGGGCTCCTTCGCGCCGTCTCCGGATTCCGCGTGGGGGGCGGGCGCGGCGAATTCCGCGCGGAGGGCGTCGAAGGAAGGAAAGTGGAGGTTGGGCGGCTTGGGCTTTCCGCCCGGATAGCTGGGATTGTCGCGGGACTCCTGGTAGTCCAAATCCAGCCGGTCGACGATGGGGAACGCCATCGGGACGCGGAAGGAGTCCATGCCGAGAATCGCTTCGGCGGCGAGCTTGTCCGCGCGGTGGAGGTCGGCGTCGACGGGGTCCGTCCCCGCTTCCAGAAGGACGCCGTGCGGACCGAGCTCCGCGCGGATCGGGAGACGCCGGAACTTGTCTTCGCCGAAGAACCGGACGACGGCAGGGCTGTAGAAGGTCAGCCACGAAAGCGTCGGGAATTCGGTTCCGATCTGATAGTACGGCCAGTCCCGTTCCTGGTACATCGTCGAGTTTAGGTCCGCCTCGGCGAAGAAGGCGCGGAGCCGGACCGCCGTTTCGAGGAGGAAGGGCCGGACGACCGGTTCGAGTCCCCTCTTCCGGACCGTCCCCGCCGGAATCGAGAGATCGACGATGTTGCAGCCGCGGATGTCGTCGCATTCGCGGGGGAACCGGGAGCCGGGTTCGTAGTGGCGGGCGGAGAAGTACGTGCCACGGGGTCTTCCGACCATGAACCAGTCGGACTCGGAAAGGGGCGGGTCGAAGACCAGAAGGCGGGCCGCGGCCTCCTCGGGCGAGCCGAAGGGCGTGCGAAGCGGTTCGTACTGCCCCATCTTCGTGAATTCGATTCCGAACGTGTCCTGGACGCGCCGGAGGAGCTCCGTCCACAGGGCCGGGTCCGTCCACGGGGCGAGCGAAAAGAACTTGAATTCATACGTGTCCCGACGCCGCGCTTCGGGCGGGACGAAGTCCTTCTTGTCCGGGTCGGGGCCGGAAGCGGGCTTGCCCGCGGACGCCGGCCCCACGGCCGTCCCGGAAAGATCGGCGAAGGCCGCGCCGCCGGGTCCGTCGCATCGGATACGGAGCAGGCGCGAATGGACGTCCGGCCATTCGGAAGCCTCGCGGAAGAAGGCGCGGACGACGTAGAGCCAGATTCCGGAGACGACGCGGGCCGTGGCGACATAGCCGCCGTCGTCCGCCGGCCCCCACGCGAGGAACGCCTTTCCGTTCGGGACGTCCCGCGTTTCGCGGCCGTACGGGAAGTCGTCGAGATGGGGCGGGTCGAGCTCGGCGGCGGCGGCTTCCTCCGAGACGAAGGCGGTAAACCAGAGAAGCCAGAGCCGCTCTTCCCCGGCGGCGCCGCATTGCCAGGCGATGCCGTCGTCGTCTATCTCGGATTTGACAAGACGCATTCCCGGCGGGAGGGAGATCGTGATGCCCGCGATGGAGCAGTCGACGGGTCCGCGGCGGTATCCGGGGGCGGGCGGCTCGTCCAGCGCGGACGAACCGGCGGAGGCGCCGGCGCCGAAGGCGGGCTCGCGCCCGGCGAGACGGCAGAGCTCGGCGTAGGACGCGAGCGGAAGGGGCAGCGACGGATCCTCCGCGCGGACGGCTTCGAGGAGGTCGAGGACGGCGTCGTTGTCGGCGCGGGCGGAGGCGCTTTCCGCAGAGGGGCGGAACGCGCACTCCGTCCAGATGCGGAGCAGCGCGAGGTTGCGGCGCGCGGTCGCGTCGAACCGGCGGTGCGGCCAGAGGAAGACGCGGTCCGCGAGCGCGGCGGCGCCGTCGCGCGCGAGCGCGTCGCGCCAGGCCGTCTTCGGGAAGACGCCGGTCGGCGTGTAGAGGGCGTCGCCCGGCGAAGCAGGGTGGAAGCCGTCCGGATCGCCGTCCCAGCAGAAGAAGAGCGGGGAGCCGTCGCCCTCGGAGCGGGCCGCGATGGTTGCGAAGGCCTTGAGCTGGGGCAGGAACGCTTCGCGGACGAGGCGGTCGAAGTCGCGGTGCGTGGCGTAGCCGGTTGCGTCGGAGAAGGAAAGCTCGTCGAGGCCGAGCCGGTCCGCGAAGTCGACGACGGCGGCGTGGAGGCCGGGGCCGCCGAACGTCGTCTGGCAGAATCCCTTCACGGAACGCGAACCGTCCTTTCGCAGGCGGCCGAAGGAAAGGGAGAGGGGCAGCCGGTCGCAGAACCGGACGACGCGTTTCGTCTTGGACGGGGTTTCGATTGTGGCGCCGCCGGACTCCTCTGCGGCCGCGCGGACGAGTTCCTCCAGTTTGTCGGGGTCGGTGCAGCGCCCCCGGAAGGAGAGTTCGACGCTCATCGGACCGCCTCCGGATTCGCCGCGGCGGCGAGGGCGAGGAGGG
>CAMNDA010000197.1 GCA_946534745.1 uncultured Verrucomicrobiota bacterium
CTGCGCGCCTGCCGCCAGAACCTGCATCTCGACAGCCCGCGGCACCAGGAGATGCTCGCGTGCGCGGGCGACTACCACGTGGAGTCGCTGATGGAGCAGGCCTGCTTCGGCGACCTGCGCCTCGCCGCGCACGATCTGCGGAGCGTGGCGCGCATGCTCGAGGCGACGGAAGGCCGCCTCTTCCACACGAGCTACGGGCTGATCTGGGCGCTGTGGCTGCGCGACGTCTGGCGGCTCTCGGGCGACCGGGCGCTCGTGCGAGACTGCCTGCCCGCGCTCGACCTCCTGCTGCGCCGCTTCGAGACCTACCGCGGTCCCTCGGGACTCCTCGAGAATCCGCCCGACTGGATGTTCCTCGACTGGCTCGTGGTCGAGGGATTCTCGCTGCACCATCCGCCGCGCGCGCTCGGGCAGACCGCGCTCAACGCGTGGTACGCCGGCGCGCTCGACGCCGCGGCGGAGCTGCGCGCGGCCGCCGGAGCCAGTCCTGACGGCCGGGCTCCGTCCCGGCCGATCCGCGACGCCGCGCGCGCCTCGCTCTTCGACGAGGCGGCAGGTCTCTGGATCGACGGCCTGGACACGCCCGATCCCGGTTCTCCGCCGTGGCGGCCGGCGAATCCGCGCGGCCTGCGCCGGCACGGCGCGCACGCGAACATCCTCTCCGCGCTCTTCGGGCTCTCCGAGGGCGACGAGGCCCGCGCGATCCTGCGCCGCTCGCTCTCGGGCGAGCTCGGGCCGATCCAGCCCTGGTTCGCCCACTGGGCGCTCGAGGCCGCGGCGGGGCTCGGACTCTTCGAGGAGCTCGGCATGCCGCTCCTCCGCCAGTGGATTCCCTCCGTCGAGGAGTGCGGCAAGGGCCTCGCCGAAGGGTGGCACGCGCCGGAGCCGGGCTACGCCTTCGACCACTCGCACGCCTGGGGGGGCACGCCCACGTGGCAGCTCCCCGTGCGGCTCCTCGGGCTGCGCATCCTCGAGCCGGGCTTCCGCCGGATCGAGCTGGCGCCGAACCTCTGTGGCCTCGACCGGGCGGACATCGTCCTGCCGACGCCCTTCGGACTCCTCCGCGCGAAGCTCCGCGCCGGACGCAAGCCGCAGATCGAGCTCCCGCCCGGGCTCGACGCGACAGTCTCCGGCTAGCGCACTGCCCGGATCAGCGGACGGTCCAGACGGCCTGCTCCGCGCCGGCGAAGCGGATCTTCGCGGCCTTGGGCGAGGCCTTCCGGCCGTTCACGGTCACGGATGCGAAGTCGTCGTAGAGGACGAAGGAAACGGCCTTCGCGGGGCCGTAGCCATCGCGCACGAGGGCGGTCGAGATCGCGAGCGTGCCGTCCTCGGCGATCTCCGCGTGGACGGAGAGCTGCGAGCGCGCGCCCTTGCGGTAGTCGAGCGTGTGGCCGTCGTCGAAGACGTAGTCCGTCCCGGCGGCGCGCTTCGTGGCGACGCCCTCGCGCGGCTTGCGCAGGAAGACGTGCAGCTCGACCTTCGCGCCGTCCCAGCGATGGTCGGCGCCGATCTCGCCGGGCTGCATCGGGACGATCTCGCCCTCGCGGAAGTAGATCGGCGTCGTCTCGCGGCCGACCCACTGCTCGAAGGTGCGGTCGCCCTCGACCCACGCGCGGTCGATCGTCGAATACCAGCCGCCGGGCGGCAGGACGACGACCGGGACGGCGGGCGCGACCTGCGGGCGCTGCAGCACCGCGGGCCCGACCATGAACTCGGCGTCGAGCCGGTCGAGCTTTGCGTTCGGGGTGGAGTCGAACTCGTAGAAGACGGGGCGCAGGATCGGGTCGCCGACCTCCTCCTGCTGCGCGAAGAGCTGGTAGAGGTAGGGCCGCATCTTGTAGCGCAGGCGCGTGTATTCGAGCAGCACGTTGCGGTATTCGCTGTCGAAGTTCCACGGCTCCTGGCGGACGGTCCCGCGGCAGGAGTGGTTGCGGAAGAACGGGAAGAGGAAGCCTGCCTTGTACCAGTCGACCATCAGCTGCGGCGTCGTGTTGCCCATGAAGCCGCCGGCGTCCGGCGCGTTGAACGGGACGCCGGAGAGCGAGAGGTTCAGGGTGCACGGGATCGAGACCTGCAGGTAGTGCGCGTTGGAGGAGTTGTCGCCGGTCCAGATCGCGCTGTAGCGGTTGTGGCCGATAAAGCCCGAGCGGCAGATCATGAACGGGCGCTCGCCGGGGCGCGCCTTGAGGAAGCCCTCGCGGCTCGCCTTCGCCATGCCGGTGGCGTACTGGTTGTGGAAGGACGAGTGCGGCTTGCGGCCGCGGTCGAAGCGCATCGCGTCGTAGTCGACGTGCGCCGTGGCGGGGTCGTTCATGTCGAGCCACGCGCCGGCGACGCCGCTCTCGCGCGCCCACTTCGCGAGGTGGTCGCGCCACCACGCGCGGCCGGCTCCGATCGAGAAGTCGGGGAAGAGCGTGTCGCCCGGCCAGACGCGGCCGATGAACGGCGTCCCCTCGGGCGTCCTGCACCAGACGTCGGCCTTGTCGCCGTCCCGCTTCGGGCCGTAGGCGTCGTCGTTCTTCACGCCCGGGTCGAGGATCGGGACGAGCTTGCGGCCGAACTTCTTCCCGAGCTCCGCGGTCGTCTTCGCGATGTCGGGGAAGAACTGCTTGTTCCACGAGAAGACGCGGTAGCCGTCCATGTACTCGATGTCCAGCCAGAGCGCGTCGCACGGGAAGCCGTAGCGGGCGAGACCGTCGTTGAGCATCTCGAGGTCCTGGTCCTTCTCGTAGCCCCAGCGGCACTGGTGGTAGCCCAGCGCCCACGCGGGCGGCATCGGCGTGCGGCCGACGAGCGTCTGGAGCTTGCGCGTCACCTCGCGCGCCGACGCGCCGGGGATCACGTAGAGCTCGGGCCGGCCCTCGTAGGCGCCCATCCAGAAGAGGGCGGACTCCTCGTGCGCCTGGAGGCGGTCCTCCGCGCCGTGGCCGCCGCCGATGGCGCCGACCTTCTCCGCGGCCGTGCAGGCGAACGTCATGAACGGGTTGTCGAGCAGGAGCCCGACCCAGCCCCTGCCGGGGACCTGCACCAGGAGGTAGGGCACCGAGACGTACATCGGGTCGGGGTTCTCCTCCGACCAGACGCGCCAGTGGAAGTCGGCGGCGACGTCGGTGTTCCAGAAGTTCGTGCGCAGGCCGCTCCGCTCCATCCCGAACATCTTCTCGCCGAGGCCGTAGTAGCGGGCGCCCTCCGGCGCGGCGAAGGCGAAGAGCGACGCCTCGCCGCACTTGCCGAGCGCGCGGCCGGCGGGCGCTTCGAGCAGCGTCGCGCCGTCGGCGCCCCTGAGGATCCAGCCGCCGCCGGGGAGGAGCTCGAGCGAGGTCTTCCCGGACCTGGCGGGCTTCGCGTCGAGTTCCGCCTGCGACTCGCGGGCGGCCCAGCCGGCGGGGCCGGAGACGGCGACGTGCCAGACGTCGTCCCTGAGGCGGCGGACGGCGAAGTCGATCTTCGCGCCTCCGATTCTCGCCTTGCCGGGTCGCAGGTCGGAGGCGAAGGCGAAGTTGGCGGGATACGGGTGCTTGTGGAAGAGCATGGCGTGAGGAGGGTTTGGCGTGGCGAACGGGCCGCCATTCTACCCGACCGCTCCGTCGCGCGCAACCCGTTTGTCTTCCGCAGAGGCCTGTCCGGCTCGCCTCCGCCCGCGTATCTGTAACACGGTCGGAGAACACCTGACGGCGGGCCATGCTGCAATTCCACCGTGCGTGATTTTCACCAATATGTATGCTTCCAGAGGGGATGAATCCATGAAAATCACGCACGGTGGAATTGGATTCGCCTTCCTGCGACGGAAGGGATTCGACAGCAGGGGAGCCAGATCGGGGACGAGCCGCGAAGCGGCGAGAAACGACGAATGCCGCCGGCGACGGAGTCGCGCGGCGGCATTCTCGCGGCGCG
>CAMNDA010000198.1 GCA_946534745.1 uncultured Verrucomicrobiota bacterium
GAGCGACCGCCCCGGCTCCTCCTGGCAGCGCGCGCTCAAGGACGGCTGGGTCCCCGGCAAGACCCTCTTCTCCTACGAGGAGGCCGCCGAGAAGGGCGACATCGTCCAGTTCCTCGTCTCCGACGCCGCGCAGCGCGAGATCTGGCCGAAGATCAAGCCGTTCCTCACCAAGGGCAAGGCGCTCTACTTCTCGCACGGCTTCGGCTACGAATACAAGGAGCAGACGGGCATCGTCCCCCCGAAGGACATCGACGTCATCATGGTCGCGCCGAAGGGCTCGGGCCTCAACGTCCGCCGCAACTTCCTCTCCGGCGCCGGCATCAACTCCTCCTTCGCCGTCGCGCAGGACGCCACGGGCAAGGCCCTCGAGCGCACGCTCGCGATCGGCATCGCGATCGGCTCGGGCTTCCTCTTCCCGACGACCTTCCACAACGAGGTCTCCTCCGACCTCACCGGCGAGCGCGGCTCCCTCATGGGCGCGCTCTGCGCGATGATCGAGGCCCAGTACGAGACGCTCCGCAAGCACGGCCACTCCCCCTCCGAGGCGTTCAACGAATCCTGCGAGGAGCTCACGCAGTCGCTCATCCGCCTCGTCGACGAGAACGGCATGGACTGGATGTACCAGAACTGCTCGGCGACGGCGCAGCACGGCGCCCTCAAGTGGCGCAAGATCTTCAAGAAGGCCGTGAAGCCGGTCTTCGAGAAGCTCTACCGCTCGGTCGTCAACCGCACCGAGTGCAAGGAGGTCATCCGCGACTGCGGCAAGAAGAACTACAAGCAGTGGCTCGAGAGGCAGCTCAAGGCGATGCGCGAGAGCGAGTGCTGGGCGGCCGGCGCCGTCTGCCGCAGCCTTCGCCCGCACGAGCCGGAGAAGGCGGGCGCCAAGACCGCCGCCGGCGTCGGCGGCCGCAAGGTCAACTAGGCCCCCTCCGCCCAAGGCGGAACGGACGGCGCCGCGGCGATGCCGCGGCGCCGTTCCTCTTTTCGGTTTCGTCCTTGCGAAATCCGGCGAATCCGGAGTATAATCCGAACCCGTTACGCGCATGCAGTCGCGCACGAACGCACGCACGAACCCCGAACGACCCGACGCCCCATGACCCACCGCCGCCTCCGCCCGCTCTTCGCCGCCGCCCTCGTCTCCCTGCTCTTCCTCGGCTGCGAGGATTCCGGCTCCGGCGGAGGGAGCGGCACCTGGAACGAGCCCGAGAAGCCGAAGCCCGCGCCCACCACGCAGCCCGCCGCGCCGAAGGCCCCGACGACGAGGCCGGCCTCGCGGACGACGACGACGCGGCCCGCCTCGAAGCCGGCGACCACGGCGGCCCCGGCACCCGCCCCGGCCCCGTCGCCCTCCGGCGACAATGGCGACGTCGGCGCAGACCAGGTTCCGTTCGGTTCGCTCAAGTGGACCTTCGGCGGCCGGCCGAACGGCTCCGGCGCCCGCAACGGCGGCGTCGTGATCTCCGGCGCGCGGTTCTCCACCGACGGAATGTCGTTCTCCTACGCCAGGGACCTCTCCGCCTGGGGCTACGCCTCCGGCGCGCTCGGCGGCGTCGCCTGCCTCTTCGTGCAGAAGTCCAACGGACAGTGGGTCGGCGGCAAGTTCGACTGGATCTCCTCGTCCCGCCGCTCGCGCGACTTCGCCAACGTCTACGGCGGCTACGAGGGCTGGAGCCTCGCCGGCGTTCCGAATCCGTGCTCCGCCGCCTTCGTCATCGTGTCCCCCGACGGCAAGCGCCGCTCCAACGTCATCGTCGGGACCTGGCACCACCGCTAGTCCCCTCCCCTCCCCTTCCTTCCGATGTCCACCGAAGAATTCCTCCGCATCCTCGGAGAGACCGGCGCCTACGAGACGCCCGCCGCCGCCCGCCGCCGCCCCCTCCCCTCCTGGATCGCCACGCCGCTCTTCCAGACCGGCATGCTCCGCGTCTACGCCAGCTTCCTCCGCGCCTGCCGCCGCCCCGGCTTCGACAAGCTCGCCATCGCGCGCCGCTCGCACATGGTCTTCTCCCTCGTCGAGCGGCTCGGCGGCACGGTCCACATGGAGGGCTTCCGCGCGCTCGACGCGCTCGGCGGCGGTCCGGCGGTCGTCGTCGTGAACCACGTCTCCGCGCTCGAGACCTACCTCATGCCGGGCTCGCTCGCGCCGTGGGGACCGATGACGTTCGTCCTCAAGCGCTCCCTGCTCTCCTACCCGTTCATCGGCCCGGGCCTCCGGGCGATGGACCCGATCCCGGTCGACCGGAAGAGCCCCGTCGCCGACCTGCGCGCGGTGCTCACGGAGGGCGGGCGCCTCCTCGGGACGGGCCGCTTCGTCGTGCTCTTCCCGCAGGGGCAGCGCGAGCGCACGTTCGACGCCTCCCTCTTCCGCACGCTCGGCACGAAGCTCGCGCAGCACGCGCGCGTCCCGGTCGTGCCGGTCTGCGTCGCCACCGACTTCCTCCGCATCGGGACGTGGCACCGCGACCTCGCCACCGTCCATCCGCGCTCGCCGCTGCGCCTCGCCTGCGGCGAGCCCATCCCCTTCGACCTCCCGCCCGCCGAAGTCCAGCGGCGCCAGATCGACTTCATGACCTCCACCCTCGCGCGCTGGGAGGCGCTCGACGGCCGCCGGCTCCTCGCCGCCCCGACGCCATGACCGAACCCGTCCCCGAGCTCGAGGCGCTCCGCGCCAACCTCCGCGCCGCGGTCCGCGGCGCGGACGGGACCGTCGAGCGCGTCCTCGCCGCCGTCCTCGCCGGCGGGCACGTGCTGCTGGAGGACGTCCCCGGCACCGGCAAGACGACGCTCGCGAAGGCGCTCGCGCGCTCGCTCGGCGCCACCTTCGCCCGCATCCAGTTCACGCCCGACCTCCTCCCCACCGACATCCTCGGCGGCTCGGTCTACCGCGCGTCCGACGGCGCGTTCCTCTTCCGCCCCGGCCCCGTCTTCTCGCAGGTGGTCCTCGCCGACGAGGTGAACCGCGCCTCGCCGCGCACGCAGTCCGCCCTCCTGGAGGCGATGGCCGAGCGCCAGGTCTCGATCGAGGGCGAGACGCGCCCGCTGCCCGAGCCGTTCCTCGTCCTCGCGACGGAGAACCCCGTCGAGCACGCCGGGACCTTCCCGCTGCCGGAGGCGCAGCTCGACCGCTTCTGCATGCGCCTCTCGCTCGGCTACCCGGCGCGCGAGGAGGAGGTCCGCGTCCTGCGCGACCACGCCGCCGCGGAGCCGGTCGACGCCCTCCGCCCCGTCCTCCCCCCCGCCCGCCTCGCGGAGCTGCAGGCGCGCGTTCGCGCCGTCGCCGCGGAGGACTCGGTCCTCGACTACGTCGTCCGCCTCGTCTCCCGCACGCGCGCCGAGCCGCGCCTGCGCCTCGGCGCCTCGCCGCGCGCGTCGCTCGACCTGCGCCGCTGCGCGCAGGCCGCGGCGCTCCTCGCGGGGCGCGACTTCGTCACGCCGTCCGACGTGCGCGCGCTCGCCGTCCCCGTCCTCGCCCACCGCCTCCTCGCCGCGCCCCGCGCCGGCGCGACCGCGGCGGAGATCGTCGAGTCGGTCGTCCGCTCCGAGCCCGTCCCGGACTAGCGGCCGCCGCCGCGTTTCGTTGCCGCGGGCGGGAGGACGTGGTACACTTCCCTCCATGCAACGATTCCGCCGCCCCGCGTCCCGCGCCGACGAACGCGCCGTCCGCCGGGACGATTCCGCCGCCGGCGCGCCGGCGCGGCCGCAGTCGCCCGGCCGGATCCCCCTCTTCGTCGGCATCCTCTTCGCCGCCGTCGGCGCGGCCCTCGCCGCGTTCGCATCGTCGTTCGTCGTGCGGACGGTCGAGGCCCGCTCCTGGACGCCGGTCGAGGCGACGGTCCTGCGCAGCGAGGTCGTGCGCGGGACGTCGCATACGAAGCACGGCACGAGGACGACCTTCCGCCCCTACGTCGCCTACGCCTACGAGGTCGGCGGCGCGCGCTTCGAGGGCGACCGCTACGACATGGCGCGGTTCTCCACGGGCGATCCGGGCCCCGCCCGGCGCGCCGTGGAGGAGCATCCCGCCGGCTCGCGCGCAACGGTCTGGGTCGATCCGGCCGATCCCTCGAGCAGCGTCTTCTCCGACCCCCACGGACCGATCCCGGCCGCCCAGTGGGCCTTCGTCGCCTTCTCTCTCGTCTTCCTCGGGATCGGCCTCGGGGCGCTCGTATCCTCGCTGCGCGACAGGCGCCTCGCCGGCGCGCCGATCCCGCCCGGACCGCCCGTCCTGAGCAACGACCGCCGCGGGCAGTTCGTCCGAGGGCTCGTCTTCACCGCCGTCTGGAACGGGTTCCTCGCGCTCGTCTTCTTCCTCGTCCGATCGTCCGGAAGCGGCCCGGTCAACCCGATTCTCTTCGTCTTCCTCGGCGTCTTCGGGCTCGTCGGGCTCGTCCTCGTCGTCGCCACGCTGCGCTCCGGCGCCAAGCTCTTCGCGCCCCGCCTGGAGCTGACCTGCGGACGCGGCTTCCTCCCGCGCGGCGGCGAGGCGCTCGTCGTCTACCGGCTCCTCGGCGGAGGTCCGGGCGACGTCGTCGGCGCGCGGATCGAGCTCGTCGCGCAGCGCTTCGAGACCGTCCGGCAGGGGAAGAACACCTACCTCAGGCCCGTCGACCTCAGCCGCGAGACGGTCCTCGAGACCGACTCCTTCCGCGCCCTCGCGCGCGGCGACTTCCACGTCTCGATCCCCGGCGACGCGCCCGCCACCTCGCGCGGCCCCGAACCCGTCCGCTGGCACTTCGCCGTCGAGCTCGCCCGCCCGGCGCGCAAGCCCCTTCGGGACGAATACGCCGTCGTCGTTCGCTGACCCGCCCGGACCCCGCCACGACGATGGACAGGCGCCGCATCCTCTTCCCTCCGCTCGGCGAGCGCGTCTACCTGCGCCGCCCGTGGGTCTACGCCCGCGTTCCGCTGACGGGCTGGGCGTGGTACGCGCAGGAGGCCTGGACGAGCGCCGCCGCGCTCGCCCTCGCCGCCGCCGCCGCGCTTCCCGCGCTCGCGCTCCTCGTCGCCGGCCACGGCCGCACCGCCGCGCACGTCGGCTTCGCGTTCCTCGCGCTCGCCGCCGTCGCGGCGATCGTCCAGCCGATCCTCTTCCGGCCGCGCGTCCGCGTGTCCTCGCGCCTCCCGCCGCGCGTCTCGGAGGGCGACTCGTTCGAGACCGTCTACGAGATCGTGAACCTCTCCCGCCGCCGCACCGCCTTCGACCTCGCCGTCGAGACGCTCTACTTCCCGAACCCGTTCGAGCTGCGCTTCCGCCCGGCGGCCGTCGCGTGCCTCCCGCCGGGCGCGACGGCCCGCGCGTCCGGCTCGTGCCGCGCGCTGCGCCGCGGCGTCTACCTCCTGCAGCCGCTGCGCGCGGAGTCGACCTTCCCCTTCGGCCTCCTGCGAAGCGGCCGCACCGACTGGACGCCCCGCCGCCTCGTCGTGGCGCCCGCGCGGGCGGTCCTCGCCTCGCTCGCCGCCCCCGCCGGGCCGTGCGCGGCGCGCGGCCTCGCCGACGGCGCCCGCGCCGCCCGCGCGGCGCTGGAGTTCCGCGGCACGCGCGACTACCTGCCGGGCGACGACCCCCGCGCGCTCCACCCGCGCTCCTCCGCGCGCGCCGGGCGGCCGGTCGTGCGCGAATTCGAGGCCGACGGCCCCGGGCGCATCGCGCTCTTCGCGGACACGTGGCTCGCCGAGCAGCCGACCTTCTCCTGGCAGATGCGCCGCACGCCGCCCGAGGCCTCGCTCTCGCTCGCCGCGGCGTGCGCGGAGCGCCTCGCCGCCGAGGGGCGCGAGATCGCCGCGGCTCTCGTCGGGCCGGACCTCGTCGAACCCGCCGACGCCGCTCCGGGCGGCGCCCTCGGCGAGGTCCTCGACGCCCTCGCCGCCGCGCAGGTCTGGCTCTACGGGCGCGACACGCTCCCCGCCGCCGCCGCAAGCGCGGCGGACGCCTTCGCGGGCGCCGGCGCGGCGCTGCTCCTGCTCTCCGGCTGGAACCGCGCCCGCGCGGACCTCCTCGCCGAGCTCTCCGCGCGCGGCGTCGCGTGGCGCGCCGTCGTCGCCACCCCGCGCGGCGCCGCACCCGCCGGCCTTCCGCCGGAGATCGCCGTCGTCGACGCGCGCGACGTCTTCGCCGGCCGCGCCCTGTCGCTCTAGCCCGCTTCGCGAAAGCGATTGCGGAGGGAGGGGGTTTGTGGTATCCTCCGCCGCCGTTCGACGCGCAACGGGACGTTAGCTCAGTTGGTAGAGCAACGGACTTTTAATCCGTGGGTCGCGGGTCCGACTCCCGCACGTCCCACCATTGCCACGGAGCTTTCCAGAATGCCGAGAACGACCGCGTGGGAGGCCCGGACGAACCGGGCGGAACGGATCGTGCGCGAGGTGCGCGCGGCCCTTCCGGAGCCCGTGCGCGAGGCGGCGGCCGCGGTCGCCGTCCGGCTCGACCGGCGCGTGCCGCGGCACTGGCTCGACGACGGCGTCGAGCCGGACTCGCTCGGCCTCTTCAGCGGGCCCTCGATGCGCGACGCCGACGCCGGCCAGAGCGACGAGGCGCCGCTCGTCTCGCTCTTCCTCGAAAACATCCTCGACTGGTGCGGCGGCGACGAGGACGCGTTCGACGAGGAGGTCGAGCGCACCTTCCTCCACGAGCTCGGCCACTTCCTCGGCCTCGAGGAGGGCGACATGGCCCCGCGCGACCTCGACTGAAGGGAAGAGGGCCGGCGGCGCGTCGCGCGCCGCCGGCCCTCCGGGAACCGGACGGAAGGCCCCTAGCGGACCTTGCCGGCCTTGATGCGCTTCTCGACGACCTCCTTGGCGATGCCGGCGGGGACCGGCTCGTACTGGTTGAAGATCATCGTGAACGCGCCGCGGCCCTGCGTCAGGGTGCGGACCGTGTTCGAGTAGCCGAACATCTCCGCCAGCGGCACCTGCGCGTGGATCACCTTCTGGCCGCCCTTGTCCTCCATCGACTCGATGCGCCCGCGGCGCTGGCCGATGGAGCCCGAGACGGCGCCGAAGTAGTCCTCCGGCATCGTGACCTCGACGTTCATCACGGGCTCGAGCAGCTGGGGCTTCGCCTCCAGCATGTACTTCTTGAAGCCCGCGCGCGCGGCCAGCTCGAACGCGATCGCCGAGGAGTCGACCGGGTGGAACGAGCCGTCGTAGAGCGTGACTTTGGTGTCCACGACCGGGTAGCCCGCGTAGGGGCCCTTCTCCATCGCGGCCTTGACGCCCTTCTCCACGGCCGGAATGAACTCGCCCGGG
>CAMNDA010000199.1 GCA_946534745.1 uncultured Verrucomicrobiota bacterium
GTCTTCAAGGTCCCCGGCAAGAAGGACCTCTACATCGCGCTCGGCGACCGCTGGCTCCCGCGCGACATGGACCGCCCCTACGAGGTCACGCACGCCTTCTTCGAGTCCTGTTTCGGCGAACGAAACGAGGACGCGGTACGCGCGTGGAACGCCCTCCCGCCCCCCGGCGGCAACACGGGCATCGCGGACTACGTATGGCTCCCCTTCCGCTTCGACGGCGAGATGGGCTGCCTCGACTGGCGCGACGCCTGGTCGCCCGCGGACTTCGACTAGCGCGTCGCGCGGTACGCGAACGAGCGGAAGTCGGCGGGGATGCGCCGGCCGGCGAGGTCCACGCACGACATCCCGACGAACGGGCCGGTGTGGCCGTCGGTCTTCATCTCGCGGTAGGCCTCGTCGCAGAGGTGCGAGCCGTCGAGATCGCCGCAGACATCGGTCCAGACCGCGCCGTCGAGCGAATACGAGAAGCGCAGCCTGAAAACGTCCTTGCGGACGCGCAGGAGGACGCGGGTCGCGCCGCCGAGCGGAACGAACCCGCCGGGGACGGGCTCGGAGAACTCGCGGTTGCTGCGCACGGAGAGGCGAAGGACGTTCTGCGCCGACTCCTCGTCGCGCGTGAGGTGGAGGAAGAAGAAGTTGGACGCGTCGTACATGAGCATCAGCCCGGCCATCTGCTGGAAGCTTTCCGGCGCGAACTCGAGCTCCGTCTCCGCCTCGCACGCGAAGTGCTGCACGCGGCGGGCGACGAGGCTCTGCCGCTGCCACGAGATCGGCGACTCGCGCCCGTAGAGGCGCAGCCAGCCGGGACGGGCGGCGAGCGAGCCCATCTCGTCGTCGAAGGGCGCGCGCAGCGTCTTGAACGCGGTCGGGAGCGCGGGGGCGTCGAAGACAACGCGCTCCGGCTCGGGCGCGACGGGCGCCTCCGGGAGGTCGACGTCGAACTCGACGGGCGGCACAACGCCCTCGACGCCCTTCATGCGCAGCCAGCCGTCGGAGCTCCACTCGACCGGAACGAGCGCGGTCTCGCGGCAGAGCGGGCAGGGCTGCTGCCAGCCGACGGGCACCGGACGTCCGCAGAGGTAGGCGACGAAGAGGTCGCCCTTCGGGGTGTCGACGAGGCAGCCGTGCCCGGTGCGCTGCAGCGGGCTGGTATGGTCGTGCTTGGCGGTGAGGAGGGGCTGCGGGTCGCTCTCGTAGGGCCCCCAGACCGACTTCGACCGCGCGAGCTGGACGCCGTGCCAGTAGGCGGTGCCGCCCTCGGCGACCATGAGATAGTAGACGCCGTCGCGCTTGTAGAGGTGGGGCCCCTCGGTGCCGAGCGCGGGCGTGCCGGTGTAGACGAGCCTCGCGGGGCCGACGAGCCGCTTCTCCGCGACGGAGTACTCCTGCACGACGATGCCCGCGAAGAGGCGGTGGCCGGGACGGTGGTCCCAGAGCATGTTGCAGACGTACTTGCGGCCGTCGTCGTCGTGGAAGAGCGAGGGGTCGAAGCCGCTCGAGTTGAGATAGATCGGGTCGCTCCAGTCGCCCGCGGGGTCCTCCGCCGTGACGACGTAGTTGTGGACGTCCTTGTAGGGTCCGCGCGTCTCCTTCGCGTCGGTGTAGACGAGCCAGAAGAGGCCGTCCGCGTACGTGAGGCACGGCGCCCAGACGCCGCCGGAGTCGGGATCGCCTCGCAGGTCGAGCTGCGAGACGCGGCGCAGGGGGCTCGGAAGCCGCTCCCAGTGCACGAGGTCGCGCGAGCGGTGCAGCTCGACGCCGGGGAACCACTGGAACGTGGAGTTGGCGAGGTAGAACCACTCGCCGACGCGGCAGATCGACGGATCGGGATGGAACCCGGGCAGAATCGGGTTGGCGGCGTGAATCATGGCGGGGGAGAAGACGACTCGGCGGTCAGTACCGCAGTGTGCTGCCGCCGATGTATTCGCGCAGGATGGAGTCGCCGGGAACGGCGGTGGCGGGGATGGGGTGGAAGTTGCGCAGGACGGCCTGCAGGCGCCGCGCGAGCGGATACTCGGCGTCGCCCGGCTTGATCTCCGCGAGGAGCGCCTCCGCGAACGGCCGCAGGACCGAAAGCTCGTAGTCGAGCGACGTGTTGAACGAGACGTCCGCCTCGCCCTGGAACGGGAAGATCCACTTCTCCTCGCCGCGCCGCACCGAAGGCCACATCGAGAGCGTCCGCTTCGCGTCGTGGCCGCGGAAGAGGTGGTCGCGCACGAGGCGGCGCACGAGGCGGTTGTCGGACGTGGAGAGGATCGTGTCGTCGTCGATCCCGAGCTGCGTGAGCGCCGAGAGGTAGATCTTGAAGGTCTGCTCCCTCGGGATGCCCTCGGAGAGGATCGGGTTGAGGGCGTGGATGCCCTCGATGAGCACGACGTCGTCCGGCCCAAGGCGCAGCGACTCGTCGGTCCACGTCGGCGCCTTCGCCCGGAAGTCGAAGACGCGGCGCTTCACGGGCCTGCCGGCGATGAGGGCGGCGAGGTCCTTCCGGAGGCCCGCGACGTCGACCGCGCGGATGTCCTCGTAGTCGGGCTTGCCGTCGGGGCCGATCGGGTCGTCCTTCTCCGCGACGAAGTAGTCGTCGGTCGAGAGCTGCACCGGCCGCAGCCCCACCACGCGCAGGTGGATCGCGAGGCGGCGGCAGGAGGTGGTCTTGCCGGCGGAGGACGGCCCGGCGATGAGCACGAGGCGCGGCCTCGGCTTCCGCGCGGCGATGAGGTCGGCGAGCCGGCTGAAGCCCTTGTCGTGCAGCGCCTCGCCCATCTCCATCACGTCCGCGATGCGGCGCTCGGCGACGGCCTGGTTGAGCTCGCCCACGCCGTGGACGCCGAGGATGTCGCCCCAGCGCGCGTGCTCGCGGTGGACGCGCATCAGCGCCGGCTGCGGCGCGAAGGGCGCCACGCGGCCCGGGTCGGAGCGCGAGGGCATCTGCAGCAGCAGCCCGCCCTCGTAGCGGAAGAGCTCGAAGAGCGAGAGCAGGCCGGCGCGCGGGACGCACGGCCCCTGGCGCAGGTCGCGGAACGCGCCGCAGCGCACGAGCGGGACGATCGGGTCGTTGCGGTGGCGCAGGAGCCCCACCTTGTCATGCCGGCCCTCGGCCGCGAACTGCGCGACCGTCTCCTCGTAGCCGCCGAGCTCCTCGACGAACGGCTCGTCCGACGCGGCGATCGCGCGCATCTCCCTCTCGACCGCGGCGCACTCGCGCGCCGTGGCGGGGCGCTCGGGCGCCTCGTCGCCGTCGCGCAGCGTCGCCCAGACGCCGCAGCCGAGCGAGTGGCGCACGCGCAGGAAGCGGTCCGGCAGCGCGCGGCGCACGGCCATCGCCAGCAGGAGGCACATCGAGCGGCGCAGGATCGCCCAGCCGTCGTCGTCCGCCGCCGTGAGGCCGCGGACCCGCCCGCCGACCGCGAGCGGCGTGTTGAGCGAGACGATCTCCCCGCCGGCGATGGCGCCGAGATACGGGAGGCCCTCCGGCGAGCGGGCGGGAAGGACGTCGCGGACGGGCGTCCCGGCGTCGACGACGCGGGACTCGCCGGATTCGGAAAGCTGGATGGTGACGGGCATGGATCTACTCCCCTCCTCCGGGCGGCGGCGGACCGCGGAAGCCGCCCGGTCCGCGGGGGCCGCGCGGACGGCGCGGGCGCTCCTCGGCGGCCGCGGCCTGCTCGCGCGCGGCGGTAACGTCGAAGCCCTCGGCCTCGAGGCGGTCGAGGTCGCGGTCGTTGAGCTCGATCGGCAGCGGCGGGCCGCTGTCGTTCACGATGATGTCGACGGCGATGTCGTGCATCCGCTGCTCGCGCTCCTCGGGCGTGAGCGCGGCCATCTCCTCGGCGTGCTTCCTGCGGCGCTCCTCCATCTCCTTGCGGCGCTCCTCGCGGGCGGCGCGCTTCTCGTCGAGCTTGCGCCTGGCCTCCTCCCGCTCCTGCTCGAGCTCCCACGGCGTCTTCGTCTGGATCGACGCGAGGTCGACGGGCTTGCCGCCCGGCTGGCCGAAGGTCGTCACGTCCGCGCAGTTGGTGGTGGCGGGGTTGATCCAGAGCGGCAGCTCCGCCTCGAGGCCGGACTTGGCGAGCGTGACCATCTGGTTCTCCAGGTCGATCGCGCGGCACTCGAAGCCGTCGAACTCCTGGCCCTCGAAGAGGAAGTAGGGCTTGCCCGACTCGCCGTCCATGAAGCCGACGGCCTTCGTCCCGCGATAGCGCGAGAGGAGCGTCACCTTCACCTTGTTGAGCCCGGGCGGAATCTTCCAGGGCTCCGGCTCCGGCTCGGGAACGGGGATGCTGTTCGTCATCGCGGCGAGCTCCTCCGGCGTCGGCCCCTTCGGCGGCGGCGGACCGAACGGCGCCCGCTCGAGGATCGGCCGGTAGCGGTCGCCCGACATCTCCGACGAGGTGACCGCGCCCGCGCGCGAGGCGCAGAGCACGCAGGCCGCGAGCGCCAGCGCCGCGGCCGCGAAAACGGGGATTCTCGCCTTGTGGATCATCGCGGGGGCCATTCTATCACAGGACGCCGCCTCCGCGCCAGCAATTTCGCGGAGCGGCGGCCTCGGGACCGCGGCCGAGGGGCGCCCCGTCTATGTGGCGGGGTCGCCGGGGTTCACCGGGGCGAGGGGCGCGAGGACCGCGAGGCCCGTGGCGGGGTCCCCGGCGCAGAGGACCATGCCCTCGGAGACGCCCACGCCCTTCATCTCGCGCGGGGCGAGGTTCGCGACGAAGACGACCTGCCTGCCGTCGAGGACCGAGGGATCCGGATACGCCGAGCGGATGCCCGAGAAGATCGTGCGGCGCCCGAGCGGGCCGCAGTCGAGTTCGAACTTCACGAGCTTCTTGCTCTTCGGGACCGCGGTGCAGCTCAGGACCTTGCCCACGCGCAGGTCGCACGCGTCAAAGGCGCCGATCTGGATCGGCGCCTTCGGCGGGCAAGTATGCCCGCCCACGGCACGGTCGGTTCCCGATTGTGCGGCGGGGGCAGCTTCCCCCGCGGCGGGATTGGCGGATGGTCCGTGATCCGGCGGGCAAATGTGCCCGCCCACAGCACGATCAACGGTTGGTTGTTGGGCGGGGGCGGCTTGCCCCGGAAGGGCTTTGGCGGATGGTCCGTGCTGTGGCCCGGCATACTTGCCGGGCTCCGCCGCCGGCGGAGCCGGCGGCTTGCTCGCCTCGACCATCGCCTCGACCGCCTTGGGGTCGACGCGCGTGGCGAGATACTCGTACGCTCCGATCGGCGCGTTCTCGAGCGTGCGGCCGAGGCTCTCCCACGTGAAGCCGTCCTCGCCGAAGAGCGCGGCGGCCTTCTTCGCGTAGACCGGGAGGATCGGCGCGAGGTAGATCGCGAGGACGCGGAAGAGGTTGAGCACCGTGGTGAGCACGGGGCGAACGGCCTC
>CAMNDA010000200.1 GCA_946534745.1 uncultured Verrucomicrobiota bacterium
AGCGGCGTCTCCACGTTGCACGAGACGCCGCCGATGCGGAACGCGCCCGGATGGCGGCGCGACTCGCCGCAGAGCAGCGCGAGCGCGGCGACGTCGTCGACGTCGCCGCAGAAGTCCGTCTCGAGGACGACGGTCGCGCCCGTGCGGGCGGCGAGGGGCTCGGGCTTCATCGCAGGACCAGGATCGTCGGGGGTTCGCCGAAGTGCTCGTAGCAACCGACGTCGGGCGCGCCGTTGAAGACGCGGGGACGGCCCGCGAGGTCGCGCGCGCCGGCCATCCAGTCGCAGAGGACGCCGGCGTTCGTGAGCGGCGACTTCGCCTGGGGCCGCCAGTCGTCCTTCGCGACGTCGGCGAAGCGGATGCCCTTCCCGTTGTGCGCGTCGGCGAGGGCCGTGAGGCGGGCCGATTCGCCGGAGGCGTCGGCGGCCAGGATCGCCGCGATGTCCGTATTGGCGCTCCCGCCCTCGATCACCGTATTGGCGATCCGGATCTGGGCGGACAGGGCGGACCCCGGATGGTAGTAGAGTCCGGGCGCGCCCTTGAACTTGGTGTTGAAGGGCCAGTCGGTCTTGGCGACGTTGCCCCAGAAGACGCAGTTGGTGATTGCGGGCGTCGACGAGGAGTCCATGTCGAACGCGAGGCCGCCGACGTTGCGGATGAAGGAGCAGTTGTAGAGCGCGGGCATCGCGTCGCCGTTCATCTTGAACGGGAGTCCGTTGTCGACGAAGAGCGTACTCGTCACCTTGCAGAACTCGGGCTTCGCCGAGGAGTAGAGCGGCATCAGGGCGCTCGTCACCGGCGTCGTGGTGCCCGAGACCACGCAGCGGTCGACCCAGACGCGGGCGCGGAAGAGGGCGCTGTTCTGCACGGCGAGCTCGTTGTCGCGGACCGTGCAGCCGACGAGGCGGATGGCGCCGTTCGCGAACTCGTCGTTGTTGAGCCCGTGGGCGGTGCCGACGATGCCGAACGGACCGATCGACTGGTTCTTGAAGACGCAGTCCGACGCGGTCATGAAGCTCGTGGCGGAGATCGAGGTCTGGCGCCGCACGGAGGTGTCGACGTAGCAGGCGTCGAAGGTCGATCCCTCGACCCACAGGGCGCCGTAGATGGCGCCGCCGGCCCCCCACATGTCCTCGGTGGAGGGGACGCCGCAGCGCAGGAACGTGCAGCCGCGGACGAGGGCGTAGGCGGACGGGGCGTCGTAGCCCGTGTGCGACGAATCGAGGGCGAAGATCGCGCCGCCGTACCGGCCCGTGCATTCGATGAAGTCGCAGTCGAGGATCTTCGCGGTTCTCAGGGCGTCTCCGTCGAGCTTGATCGCGCCTCCCTGCGAGTTGCTTCCGCTCTTGAACGTCAGTCCCTGCACGACCGTTCCGGAGCCCGTGATCCGGAGCAGCCGGTTCGACGACCCGCCGTCGAGGATCGTGACGTCCCTGCCCTTGCCGTCCTTCGCGACGATCGTGAGGTTCGCCGCGGAGACGTTGATCGCGGACGTCGCCGTGTAGTAGCCCTTGGCGACCAGGACCGTGCTGCCCGGGGACGCGTTCTCGATCAGGGCCTTGAGCGTGTCGAAGTCGCCCGCGGGAAGGACCGTGAACGCGACCGACGTTGCGGCGGTCTTCCCCTGGTCGGTCTCGATCGTCACCTCGCAGACGTAGTCGCCCTCGGCGAGGTTCGCGATCGCGAACGAGGCCGTCGCGCCGGTCTGGTGCGCGGCCAGCCCGGTTTCGCGGACGACGTCCAGGCCCTGGACGAGGCGGTAGGAGACGGTGTAGTACGAGGCGGGATTGCAGTCGATGTCCGTGCCCATCACGACGCCCGCGAGCGTGACGGTCGCGCGCATGCGGGCCGTCGTGGCGGAGACGGAACCGATCGACGGATCGACGGGCGCCTGGCCGCCCGTCGCGATCTCGCGCACCTGGATCGCGTTGAGGAAGGGATTCCCGTCCGTGTACTTGAATGTGAACGACTCGGTCGCGGTCTGGGCCGTGAAGGTTCCGATCATCGTTCCGCCGTAGGTCCAGGACCCTCCCGCATTGGCGAAGATCGTGTCGCTGCCGGGCGCCCACATCGTGGTATGGGACGGGGCGGTGCCATGAGTGGCGTCCCAGCTGGCGAGGATCAGCTGGACCAGGTAGGTCGATCCGGGCGTGAGCCGGTTCAGCCGCAGGGTGTGTTCCCCGATCGTCGCCGAGTACCAGCCATGCGCCAGCAGATTGGAGTAGGCGGGCTCCAGACCGGCGGGAGGAACGCTCTGGCCGTTGTTCAAATACCAGCTCCAGTTGCCCTCGAAGGCGAAGTCGCCGGACTGGGAGATGTCCTGGCGTCCGGCGAAGGGAACCGTGTTGACCGTGTTGGTGACGCCGTTTCCGTTCGACTGGCAGTATGCGTAGACGAGCGTTCCGTTGGTGGCCACCGAGTCGCCGGACTTCGTCATCCCCGTTCCGGCCCAGGAGACGTCCGTCGCGGCGCCTGCGGCGAATGCGAGAAGGACGGTGGAAAGCGTCAGAAGGGTCTTGGATTTCATGGTTCGCTCCCGGCTACGGGTTGCCTGGTCGGGCGAACGCGACGACGTTCCCCGCCACGAGTCCGGAATCATAGTGCATCCGGCCTTGCGACGGTAGGGACGGCGCGGCCAAAAATGGGTAAATCCGATGGCGGACCCCCGTTGGTCGCCCAGGCGTCATTTCCGCCGATGCCTACTTGACGATGATGATCGTGCCAAGGACCGGACCGAACGTGTATTTCCCGTCGCCCCTCGCGGAGAGGCTCCAGATCCCCGAGCCGGGCGGCACGTCGCCCTCGAACGCCAGCCGGGGCGCGCCGTGCACGCGACTGGCCGTAAACGCCGTGGCGGCGGGGTTGTGCGAGTACGTCGCCAGGTTCTCCGGATCCGTGATCGTGAACGTCGCGCCGGGTGCGAACGTGAGACGGTCGGGGAACGCCTCGAAGCGGCCCGCGAACAGGTCCGCGCACTTGGCGCGCACGGCGTTCGTCACCGTGACCGCGATGCCGCCCCCCGTCGCGGCCTTCAGGGCTCCGGAGCCCGCGAACGTGGAGACCGTGATCGGGGTATCGTCCGGCAGTTGCAGCGTCGCGCCGTGCTCCACGCGCACGGGCGTGCCGGACGGCACGACGCCGGCCGTCTTCGCGCAGAGCGTCCCCGACTCCACCGCGATGCCGCCCGTGGTCGTGTTGGCGGCGTAGAGATGGAGATCGTACGTCCCTCTCTTGATCAGCTCGCCGCCCAGTCCCGCGTTGTCCGAGAGCACGAGCGCGCACTCCCAGCGCGTCGTGCGGTCGGGGCTCTCCACGTACGCCTTCGCGTTGTCGCCGTAGCCGCAGCCGCGCGAGGTGAGAACGACCCGCGCGTGCCTCTTCGCGTCGTAGTCGTACTCGGCGTAGGCGCTCGCGCCCCAGCCGGTCTCGTCCTCGAACACGATGCGCGCGGGGCCGATGTAGACGGCGTTCGTGTAGTCCCCCTCGGTCGGCAGAGCGATCGACTCCACGCCCTTCCCGGACGGCGACTCGAACGAGAACGGCATGTGGCTCGCTGGGTCGTTTCCGGTGGATTCCGACGTGTCGATGACAAGGCCCTTCTTCCAGACGACGAAATGGCCGGGGTTGGCGTCGTAGTAGTTCGCACTGCCCTGCGAACCGCCGGTCCAGTCGTAGCCCATCGTCGGCATCAGCGTTCCGCCGTCGGCGTTGACGGTGATGAGGGAGGCCGCGCCGGCGGACCTGTGCTTGAAGAACCGCGCCGCCTTCACCGTCGCGCCGTCCTTCACGTTGAACACGTTCGTGGAAACGGTTCCGCCGCCCCCGCCGAACCGCAGCGTCTCGGTCGCGAGAAGAGTCCCTTCGCCCGACACCGTGACGTCGGAGTTCCCGCCGTAGTCGCCAACGTAAAAGCGCGCGGACTGCCCGTCCTGCGCGACGCGCGTGTCGTTCGTGCCGCCGCTCACGTGGAACACGGCCGAACCGCCGCGGCCGGCGCTCAGCGATCCGCCGTCCAGCTTGAACCGCCCGCCCGTCTGGACGAAGCTGCCGAAGCTGCCGGCCTGCTCCGCGACATGCACGTGGTTGCTCGCGTAGGCTTCGCCGCCCGACAGGGACCAATGCCCGACGCTCGTGGCGGCGGCGCCGACGGCCGTGTTGTCCGTCACGCCCAGGATGCCGCCCGTCTGCCGGACCGCACCCTGCCTGTTCGCGTCGGACCCCGCGCGGAGCCGGTGGAACAGCGTGTGTCCGCCGCCGATCCAGGCGGAACTCCCGCCATTGACGCCGAACCCGCCGGCATAGACGCGCGACGCCGTGCTTGTCATCGCGAGCTGTGTGCCGCTGTTCACATAGACCCACTTGTTGACCGCCACGTCGCCGTTCAGGAAGAGGCTGCCGGTGTTCGCCGTGTTGAAGGCCATGTTCCCGTCGCCGGTGATCGGGCCGTCCAGGCACAACGCCCTCGGCGCGCTCGCCTCGAACGTCACGTAGCCGTCCTTGGTCGCTCCCGCATGGTTCGACAACCGGATCGGGCCGGTGATGCGGTTCGTGCCGGACCCCGCCACGGCCTTCGTCCCGGCAAAGAAGGTGAACGCGGAGGGAATGTCCCGCTTCGTTTCCCAGAAGGCCACGTTGCTGGCGTTCGTGACCACGTACGTAACGGACGCGGCGCTATCGACGTTCCCCTGGAAGACGATCTGCCCGTTGCGCGCCTCCACCGTGCCGGGGCCGCTCACCGTGGCGCCGTTCAGCATCCACTGGCTGCTGCCCGTCGCGTTGCAGATGCGCCGGAGCGTGTGCCCGTTCAGGTCGATCGTGCCGGCGCCCCACCGGTAGTCGCACTCGATCGTGGCGTCGGCGGCGAGGCCGAGTACGCCCAGCAGGCCGTCGTCGGAGCCGCTGCCGGAGGAGGGCAGGAAGCGGAACGCGCCCTTGCCGTCCACGCCGTCGCCGGCGATCGTCAGCTCGTGCGCGCTGAAGAGCCCGGCGGTCTGGCTCGCCCCGTGCGGCGTCTTGAGGTAGAACGTCGCGCCGCTTGCCACGACGACGGGCGCGGTATCGCCGAGCGCACGAAGGCGGGTGATGGAGAGCGTGCCCTCCTCGACGACCGCCGTGCCCGCAAACTCCGGCGAAACCGCCGTCAGCACCGCCTCGCCGGCCCCTTTCTTCACGAGCCGCGCGTAGTTGCCGATCGCCGTGTCGACCGTGTACGTCTCGCCGGCGGCGGCCGTCACGACGAAATCCGTTCCGTCCGCGACCGCGCTGCCGGCCAGCGCCGGGCGCGGGGCGAGCAGCGTGCACGACGCGACGGTCGCCGCGAGGGCGACGGCGTTCCTCCTTGCGATGCGTTTCATGGGGAGCCTCCTGGCAGGGTCGGGTTTCCGTTCGTCCGCGCGGACGATGCCCGCGCCGGACGCCCCCGATTCTACGCCCGCCCGCCCGCGGGAGGATAGGGACGAAACGGGCGAAAACAAGTAAAACAGGAAGCCCCCCCGCCGCCCGGCTCTGGGAGGACTCTCCGCGCCATGCTTGACGCGGGCGGATTCTTGTCGTCTTGCGTCTTGCCCGATGCCAGGCGCCGGACGCCAGACGAAATCTCACTCTGCGGCCTCCGCGCTCTCCGCGTGGGGGTCATCCGCGGCGGGACTCCGCGCGGCGGGCGGAAAGACGGTGACGTTCACGAGGGGGACGGAGAGGCCGAAGGAGCAGAAGGGGCCGAGGGCGGAGCGGTCGGCGCCGGTCTGGGCGTCGCTTCGGCGGCGGACGAGCGGCAGCGCGCGGCCGTCGTAGCCGACGCTGGCGGAGACGGAGGAGAGCGTCAGGCACTGCGTGCCGGAATCCGCGGGGAAGACCGTCGAGGCCAGCGGCGCGCACGGCCCTTGGGTGTCGAGCGAAAGCGCGAGGATCCTGCGGCCGGACGGCGTCCAGACGTCCGCGACGCGGGTCTCCGTGCGGCCGTCGCAGTAGGAGCCCCCGCAGAACGGCAGGCCGCGCGCGTCCGTCCCGAGGACGCCGTCCCGCGCGAGCCGGAGGTCGAACCGCGGGTCGGGCCGCCACTCGCCGCCGCGGAGCGTTTCGAGGCGCGCTTCGGCGCGGACGCGGTGGACGAGTCCCGTCGCGAAGGGGCCGGCCCCCCGGCCGGGGGCGTCGGTCTCGAAGACGAGCCTCGCGCGGACGCGCCGGCCGGGCGCGACGAGGGTCTCGGCTTCGTTCGTGAAGGCGGACGCCGTCGCGGGCCCGTCCGCGAAGTCGTGCGGCCAGAACCGCCAGGGGCCGGCCGGGAGGCGCTCCGCGGAGGAGAGGCGCTCCGCGAGCGCCTCGCGCAGCGCGCGGCCGGCCTCCTCCACGGATTCCCGCGAGGGCGCCGGGCCGTTCCCCTCCGGGCGGACCCACAGGACGAATCCGCGGCGGTCGGGGCCGCGGGAGCGGACCGCGGCGGCGGGGTCGGCCTCGAACTCCGCCTCGAGCGCGGCGGCGCCGGGCGCGGTGCCGTCGTGCAGGAGGCAGAAGACGGGGAACGGCGCGGAGAGGTCCGCGACGGCGGCGACGGAAAGCGCGCGCGGCGTCCCGCGGCCGCGGTGGCGGACGGCGGCGGCCCGGCCCGGCGCGCCGCCGAAGTCGACGACCTCCCCGCCCCACCGCTCGCCGCGCGGCCCGTCCCAGGGCGCGTGGGCGGCCTTCAGGCAGACCCGCGCGGAGCCGTCCGAGGGGTACGCGATGCGTTCGAACCAGAACTCGAGGGCGGCCGGGCGGCCGTCGCGAGCCGACGAGCGGAGGACGAGCCGGGAAACCCGCGCGCCCTCGACCGGAAGCTCCTCGAACGCGTCGAGGACGGGCGGCTCGTCCGGCGCATCCCCTTCGCCGAGCGCGACGCACGGCGCGCCCGCGGGAATCGGGGACGGGCCGCTCCAGCGCACGAGGAAGGCGCCCTCGGGATCCTTGCGGAGCTGGAAGACGAGGAACCACGCGGCGAGGAGCGCCGCGGCGGCGAGGAGGAAGCGGAGGAGGCGTTTCATTTCGTGGCGGGGTGCGCGGGCGCGGCGTTCGTGGCGGGGGCGATGATTTTCGTGATGGCCGGGCGGAGGTCGGGGGAGACGTCGAGGATCGGGTCGGGCTTGCCGTCGTAGGGATTGCGGAGCGGGGCGCCGAGGTCGTCGTCGAGGTGCATCATCGCGCGGCAAATGGAGAGGGAATGGATCTTGCGGGCGAGGATTTCGTCGAGGTCGCGGCGCTGCTGCGGCGTGAGATTTCCGACGTGGTCCCAGAGCGAGTAGACGATTTCGGAGACGCCGCCGTCCGACGGTTCCGTGCGGTAGATCGTGTCGCACCACAGGGTCGCCAGATCCGTGTCCAGGCG
>CAMNDA010000201.1 GCA_946534745.1 uncultured Verrucomicrobiota bacterium
AGCGCGTCCTCGCCGACGAAGTCGAAGAACCGCCGCATCGCCTCCTCCGGCGCGATGCCGTGCTCCCGGAGGAACGGCATCGACAGCCCGTGCACCGCCTCCGCCCACGGGTTCATCGGGCAGGTCGGGCGGACATAGAGCGCGAGCGTCCGCGAGAGGGCGCCGCCATCGTATTCCGCGGCGGCGATCTGGCAGATCTCGTCCCACGCCGTCCCGCCCGTCGTCTCGGTGTCGAACGCCACCACCCGCCCGGTCCGAGCCCGGGCGGCGATGAGGGGAAGCGTTTTCGCTGTGATTCTCATCTGGGCCGAATTGTACCACGGCGACCGCGCGACGCGCAAGGGGGCTTGCGCGTCGCGCGAAGCGGGCGTGCGCGGAACGTGTCGTTTTCGGGTTTGAACTTGGCCATTGCAGGATCCTTGTCGAGTGGGTGTATTCTTTCCGGATGGGGAAAAGCACGAGGCGTGCCAACGAGGGCGATTGCCGCGCCAAATCGGGCCGGATGGGGCCGACCCTGCAAGACTCTCCGGGACGGCGCCGAGGCAGAGTGTTGCACGGGCGGCACCATTCGCCCCGGTCGCAAAACGAGCAGGTGCGCAGATTTTGAGCAGAATCTGCTTGCTTTCCCGCGCGAACCGTGCTATTCTTCTCGCCATCGGAAGGATACGAGGTTTTCCATGGGCCGACTGCCAGGATTCGACTACCGACGACCGTTCTTCTACATGGTCACGCTCAAGAAACTCCCGGGCATCGGGGAGTTTTCCCAGATCATCGCCTCGGATGATCCGCCGAGCGACAACCACTATCTGGAGCAGACTCCGATCCATACGGCCTTTTCGCGGATCATCCGAAACTTCGCCGGAAAGTGGCGCGGCATCGCACCGATCGAATGCTTCGCAATCATGCCGGACCACATCCACCTGCTGCTCAAGATCGAAGACACGCCCGACCGGCTGGCGCTGGGGAAATACGTGTACCAGATCGAGAAGGCGCTGGCGGGGGAATACTGGGAACTCCGGGCGCATGGGAGCGCCCGTGCAAAACTCTCCGGGGCGGCGGAACCGGCGGATGGGAGCGCCCTTGCAACACTCCGTGCGGCGCAGGAGAGATTGTTGCACGGGGCGTCACCATCCGCCCCGAGGCCCGGTCCGCCCGCGCCGATCTTCGAAAGAGAATGGCACGACTGGATCGTGAAGAAGGACGGGCAGCTCGCCGCATTCACGCGCTACATCCGCGAAAATGGAATGCGGGCGTGTCGGCGACAGCGGAACCGGCGCTTTTTCACAACCGTGCGCGACATCGATTTCGCCGGAAGGACCTGGCATGCCTACGGCAACGCCGAGCTGCTGGAGCTGCCGGTCCTCGAGCCCTTCCGGTGTTCGCGCTCGTGGGCCGAAGGGGGACCGGAGTGGAGCGAAGCGATCGGGCGGGCCGAGCGCACCGGCCCCGGCGGGGCGGGCGTCGGCACCTTCATGAGCGCGTGCGAGAAGGCCTGCGGGAATGCGATCTTCAAAGCCGGCGGCTCGCTGGTGGTACTCACGCCGGAAGGGTTCCCGCCGAGATGGCACCCGACCCGAAACAAGGAGGCGCTCTGCGCGGAAGGGCGGATGCTCTTCCTCTCGCTCTGCGAGCCTCAGGCGGGAAAGCTCGACAATGCGACGCTTTACAGAAGGTGCCACGAGATGGGGGATTTGATCCGAGGGCTCGGGCCGGATGGGACCGGCAGCCACATCGGGCGCATGGTAGCGCCCGTGCAACACTCCGCGCCGAATGGGACCGGCCCTGCAACACTCTCGGAGGCGCCGGAAGAAGCGCGAGGAAAAGGACACGAATGATGAACGAGAATCGGAGAGTTTTGCACGGGGCGGGACCATCCGCCCCGGTGCTGGTCGTTTCCGGGCTGGGCGACCTGTGGGAATACCTCTTCGCCACGGCGATCGCGCTGCGGAAGCGGGCGGGCGCGGAGGTGGCCTTCGCGAGCCGGCAGGCGCTGCCGGACGTGCTGGCGGAGCGGGCGGGCGGCGGCTTCCGCGAGGTCCTGCTGCTCGGCGTGGGGCTCTCGGCCGAGCCGGCGCGGCTCGCGGCGGCGTTCGGCGCGTTGCGGAAAGCCGGCGCGAAGATCCGCTGGATCAGCGCGGCGGACTTCCCGGTTCCGCCGGAGGTGCCGGAGAAGGCGCGGACGCTGTTCGAGGCGCGCGTGGGCGGCGACGACCTGCCGGATGCGGTCGCGGAGGCGCTCGGCGGCGGCGAGGACCTGCTGGAACTGCACGGCGACCCGGCGCGGACGGCGGTCGCGAAGGCGTGGCGGGAGCGCGTCGACGCGGCGGGGTGGAGCTTCGCGAACAGCCACGACTTCGCGGCGCTGGAATCGATCGCGCGCGACCTGGCGGGGCGGGTTTCGCCCGAGAGGTGGGACGCCGGGGCGAAGCGGCTCGTCGAGGCGTTCCGGTCGTTCGGCTACCGGCGCCTGCAGACCTCGAGCCCGGCGATGCGGCGGTTGCGCAAGGACATCGCGCGCGTTGCGAAGAGCCGCGCGATGCGGGTGCTCGTGACGGGCGAGAGCGGCGTCGGCAAGGAGACGGTGGCGCAGCAGATCCACGTGCAGTCGGGGCGGAAGGGGCCCTTCCTCGCGTTCAACTGCGCGACGGTCGCGAAGGACCTGCTGGAGAGCCGGCTCTTCGGGCACGCCCGGGGCGCCTTCACGGGCGCGGTCGAAGCGAGCCGCGGCCTCTTCCGCGAGGCGGACGGCGGAACGCTCTTCCTCGACGAGATCTCCGAGCTGCCGGGCGACCTGCAGGGCGTGCTGCTGCGCGTGCTGCAGGAGGGTCGGGTCCATCCGGTGGGCGAACCGGAGACGAAGGTGGACGTGCGGGTCGTCGCGGCGAGCAACCGCGATCTCGCGGCGCTCGTGCGGGAGGGGCGTTTCCGCGCGGACCTCTACTGGCGTCTCTCCACCATCGCGCTCGAAGTGCCGCCGCTGCGCGCCCGCAAAGAGGACTTCCGCGCCCTCGTGCAGGACCTCTGGCGGTCCTTCGCGCCGGGGCGCAAGCCGGTTTCGGAGGAAGACGTCGCGCTCCTGGCGGCGTGGGACTGGCCGGGAAACGTCCGGCAGCTCTCGAACGTGCTGGAGCGGGCGGCGGTGTTCGAGGACCGGATGATCGCGGAGCTGCTGGAGGAGGAACGGGCGCATAGCAGCGCACGGGCAATACTCGGGGCGGACGGGACCGCCCCTGCAACACTCGGCGCGGACGCTCCGCTCGAAGACATGGTGAGAGCCCATGTCCGCGCCGTGTGGGAGCGGCACGGGAAGAACGCCTCCGAAGCCGCGCGCATCCTCGGCATCTCCCGCAACACGCTACGGGCGAAACTGGGCTGAACGCGGCGTCAGCCCCCGGGAGTTTGGACGATGCGATCGTAGACCTTCTTGTCCCTTTCCGAGAAGCAGCAGAAGATCACTTCCATGTCCGCCGCCGTGTCCGGCCGCGCGGACACGGCGGCTCGGACTTCCCGCACGGCAATCCTCGCAGCGTCTTCGATCGGGTAGCCGTAGACGCCTGTGGAGATGCAGGGGAAGGCGATGGAGCGGCAGTGGTTCTCAGCGGCGAGGACGAGGGAGTTGCGATAGCAGGCGGCGAGGAGCTCGGGCTCGCCGTGGCGGCCGTCGCGGTAGACGGGACCGACGGTGTGGATGACGAACTTCGCGGGCAGGCGGAAGCCCGGCGTGATGCGCGCTTCGCCGGTCGGGCAGCGGACGCCCGGCCGGACCTCCGGGACCTTGAGGCAGGCCTCGTAGAGCTCGGGACCGGCGGCGCGATGGATCGCGCCGTCCACCCCGCCGCCGCCGAGCATCCTCTGGTTGGCCGCGTTGACGATGGCGTCGACTTCGAGGGTCGTGATGTCGCCCTGGACGATTCGGATCATGGTCGGGCTTACGTGTTGACGGAGGACTTGCGGGCGAGGAGGAAGACGAGCGCGGGGGCGCCGAGGGCGGCGGTGACGACGCCGACGGGCGGGGTCGCGGCGAGGGGGAGGGCGCGCGCGGCGGCGTCGCAGAGGGCGAGGAAGAGGCCGCCGCCGACGGCGCAGGCGGGGAGGAGCCGGCGATGTGCGGCGCCCGCGAGGAGGCGCGCGAGGTGCGGGACGAGGAGGCCCACGAAGCCCACGGGGCCGCACACCGCCACGGCGCAGGCGACGAGGAGCGCCGAGGCGGCGAGCAGCGAGAGGCGCAGGCGAGCCGGATCGAGGCCGTGGGAGAGCGCGGCGTCGTCGCCCGCGAGGAGCGCGTCGAGCGGGCGCGAGAGCGAGGCGAGCGCGAGCGAGGCGCACCACGCGGCCGGGAGCGCGAAGCGCCACGGGCCTTCCGGCACGACGATCCCGCCGAGGCTCCAGTGCGCCATCGAGAAGCTCTCCCACGGCGAGAGCGCGAGCTGGCAGAGCATCGTGCCGGCGCCGAAGAGATACGCGCAGGCGATGCCGCCGAGGAGCAGCCGCGCCGTCCGCGCGCCGGATCCGCCGCACGCGCGGACGAGCGCGAGCGAGAGGAGCGCGCCGGCGAACGCCGCGCCGCCGATCGGCGCGGCGCCGGCCGAAAGCGCGGTCGCGAGGCACGCGCCGAGCGTCGCGCCGGACGCCGTCCCGAGCGTGTAGGGCGAGGCGAGCGGGTTGCGGAAGAGCGTCTGGTAGACGCACCCCGCCACGGCGAGAATCCCGCCGACCGAGAACGCGCACAGCAGCCGCGGCACGCGGTAGCTCCACAGCAGCCCCGGAGGGCATCCGCGCGCCGTGGCGAAGACGAGCATGGCGACGGCGAGAAGCGAAACGAGGGGAAAACGCAATCGCTTCGCGACGCCATCTCGGGCGAAGACCGGTCCGCATCGCACGCCGCCTTCGGCGGCTATGCGGAACCGGTCTTCGCCTGCGTTGTCCGGGCGGAGCGACTCTTGCGGAACCGCTTCTCCGCACAGCCGCGAAGCGGCGTCCGGTGCGGGAAGCGGTTCCGCCAAGGTTGCGCGGCGAAGCCGTTGCGTTCTTTCCCCGAGCGGAGTCATTTCGATTACGCGATGCGGGATCGACCCGATCGGGGCGAGGTCGTGCGTGGCGAGGACGACGGTGCGGCCGGCGGCGAGCTGGGCGCGGAGAAGGACGGCGAGGGAGGCGCGGGCCTCGGCGTCGAGGCCCTCGAAGGGTTCGTCAAGGAGGAGGACGTCCGCCTCCTGCGCGAGGGCGGCGGCGAGGAACATGCGGCGCGTCTCGCCGCCGGAGAGGGAGCCGGCGTCGGCGCCGGCGAGAGGCTCTAGGCCGGTCGCGGCGATTGCGCGGCCCACGGCCTCCTCGTCGCGGCGCGTGAGCGCACCGAAGAAGCCGGCATGCGGGAGGCGTCCCGCGGCGACCGCGGCGCGCACGGGAAAGCCGGCGAGCGAGCGGGCGTCGGGCGACTGCGGGAGCCACGCGACGCGGCGCGCGTAGTCCGGGCGGGGAATTTCCGAGACCGGGACGCCGTCCAGCAGCACGCGTCCGGCGCGCGGCGCGAGCGAGCGGGCGAGGGCGCGCAGGAGTGTCGTCTTGCCGATGCCGTTCGGCCCGACGAGGACGGCGAGCTCGCCGGGCGCGAACGTCGCGGTGAATCTTTCGATCACCGTCTTGCGCCCGAGACGGACCGAGAGCCCCTCGCAACGAAGCACGTCCGCGGCGGCGGTCGTTATCTCGTTTCGTTCGGCGGTGTCACCATTCATGCGTCGCAGTCTATCAAAATCGAATTCGCCCGGCAACGCGCCCGCGCGCAGCGCGGGCCACACGGCCGCCGCCGACGTGGCGGGGCC
>CAMNDA010000202.1 GCA_946534745.1 uncultured Verrucomicrobiota bacterium
GAAGCCGCTCTCGGCGCCGGCGCCCTTGGCGAAGCCGGCGACCGCCGCGGCCCACGACGAGACCGGCGCGATGATGCAGATCGGGGCGGCCGTGGCGTCGATGAGGTAGGCGAGCTTGGCGCGCGAGACCTTCTTGGCGTCCGTGACGGGCTTCATCACCGAGCCCACCGTGAGGCAGTTGAAGTAGTCGTCCACGAAGATCAGCATGCCGAGGACGACCGTGCAGACCTGCGCGCCGACGCGGCTCTTGATGTGGGCGGCGGCCCAGCGCCCGAACGCGGCCGAGGCGCCGGTCTTGTTCATCATCGAGACGAGCGCGCCCAGGAGGACGAGGAAGACGAGGATGCCGACGTTGTAGGCGGTCGCGACGGAGGCGATGTAGCCGTCGGAGAAGACGTGGACGACGGTCTGCTCGAAGGAGAACTTCGACCAGATGAGGCCGCCGGCCAGGATGCCGAGGAAGAGCGAGGAATAGACCTCCTTCGTGATCAGGGCCAGGACGATCGCCAGCAGCGGGGGGAACACGGCCCAGAATGTGCCGTAGGCGGGGCGCTCCGCGCGGACCGTGGCGAGCGCGGCCTCGATGTTCGCCTTGAAGTCCGGGTCCTCCTGGACGTTGTCGGCGTAGGCGTCGATGTATTCCTGCGCGGCGGCGGCCTCGTCGAGCTTCTTCGGGGCGGCTTCGGCGGCCTCCTCGACCGCCTCGGCGGCGGCCTCCTCGGCGAGGGCGGCGGCCTCCTCGACCGCCTCGGCGGCGGCCTCCTCGGCGAGGGCGGCGGCCTCGGCGACGGCTTCGGCCGTCTCGACGACGGCGGCGGTGACCGCGGCGGCCTCTTCGGCGGCGGCGGGGACGTCGGCCTGGGCGCCGGCGTTCAGTGCGAGCATCGCGGCGAAGGCCGCGAACAGGGCGCAGTGGAGCGTTTTCATGGGTTGGGCGTTGAGGTTTGGGTTCGCCGAGCGGCTCGGGCCGCGGAGAACGCGCGGGATTCTATATCCCGCCTTCCCGCGCCGTCAACCGGAAATTTTTCGCGCGCGCGACGCGCGAAGGACCCTTGCCCGCGGGGCGTGGTTCTGGTACAATCGCCCGCATGAGCCAAACTTCCGAATCGGGGCGTCCCGTCCCCTCCATTCCCGGCTACGACATCACGACGCACCTCGCCTCGACCTCGACAACCGAGACGTGGGAGGCGCTGCAGATCTCCCTCGACCGCAAGGTCGCGCTGCTCACCCCGCGCGTCGACGCGCTGGAGAACGCCGGCGCCGTCTCGCGCTTCGAGGAGCTCTCGCGCGCCTTCGCCCGCCTCCACCACCGCAACTTCATCCAGGTCATCGACATCTCGCGCAGCGAGGGCGGCGTCCCCTACGCCGTGCTGGAGCGCCTCGAGGGCAAGTCGCTCTCCGCGATCCTGCGCGAGGACGGCGCGCTCGACCCCGGCCGCGCCGCCAGGCTCGTGGTCCAGCTCGCCGAGGCGCTCGACAGCGCGTGGAAGCAGTCCGGCTTCGTCTTCCGCAACCTCAAGCCCAGCGCGTTCGTCGTCCAGCCCGACGACACGATCAAGATCGCCGGCTTCCAGTCCGCCGTCCTCGTCCGTCCCGGCGAGAACCCGCTCGAGGGCGACGACGGCATGCTCGTCGGCACCCCGAACTACATGCCGCCCGAGCAGATCGAGATGTCCCGCTCGATCGACTTCCACGCGGACATGTACGCCGTCGGCGCGACGTTCTACCAGATGCTGACGGGCAAGGAGCCCTTCGCCGGCGAGGAGGACCCGATGCAGGTCCTCGAGATGCAGAAGACCGGCCACGTCGCGTATCCGACGGACGTCAATCCCGGCATCCCCTCCGGATACTCGCACATCGTCCTGCGCCTCATGGCCAAGCGCCCCGCCGACCGCTACGCGTTCTGGCAGGACGTCGCCGAGGACCTTCAGCGCGTGCTGGGCGGCCGCCCGCCCTATGTCCCGCCGGGCGGGACCTGGACGCCGCCCGAGAGCACCGTCGCCCCGCCCGCGAAGCGCGCCGCGGCCACCTCCCGCCCCGCGCCCGGAGGCGTCCCGGGCCGCCGCCTCGTCGTCGGCGCCGGCGGCGCCAAGGCCGGCGGCGCCAAGGCCGGCGGCGCCGCCGCCGGCAAGCCCCGCATCGTCATCGGCAAGGGCGGCGCGGGCGCGCCCGCGCCCGCGGCCGACCCCACCGCGCCCGGCGCGCCGGACGCCGGCGGCGGCACGCGCAAGGCGACCGCCGTCCCGCCGACGTCGGCGTCCGCCCCCGCGAAGGGCGGCGGCAAGGTCCTGATGCCCAAGCGCTCGCCGGCCGCGCTCGCCGCGGCCAAGGCGAAGGCCGGCGCATCGGGCGCCTCCGGCGACGCGAAGGGGAAGGGAGCGAAGAAGCTTCCCTTCTGGCTCTCGATCCTGCCCCCGGTCGGCGTGGCCGCCGTCTTCCTCTTCGTCGCCAACGCCCGCGTGAACTCGCTCGAGCGCGGCGCGCCGGGCCTCTCCTCGGAGCAGGCCGCCGCGCTCGCGCCCGCGGCCGGCGAGGCCGGTGCGCCCGCCGCCGCGCCCTCCGCCGGCGACGAGTACGAGGAGGGCAACCCCTTCGCGCCCGGCGCGGACTCGGACGCGCTTCCGCCCGCGGATGGAGGCGACGACTCCGCCGCCGCGCCCGCCGCGGGCGGCTACGAGGAGGGCGCCCCCTTCGCCGGCGGCGGCGGGGG
>CAMNDA010000203.1 GCA_946534745.1 uncultured Verrucomicrobiota bacterium
CGGACTACGGCCTCAACGCCGTCCTCGCGGAGCCGTGCACGGACGCCGAGCTGCGCGCCATCTTCGCGAAGGCGCGCGGAGGCGCGGCCGTGACGCCGGAGGAGGAGGCGAAGTTCCGCTCGCGCCTGCTGGTGCTCTGCGGCGAGATGGACGCCGAGACGGACTGGACCTGGCAGCTGCACTTCAACGCGCTGCGCAACAACAGCACGCGCATCTTCCGCTCCGTCGGGCCCGACGCGGGCGTGGACTCGATCGGCGACTGGCCCGTCGCCGCGCCGCTCGCGCGCATCCTCGACGAGCTCGACGCGAAGGACCGCCTCCCGCGCACGATCCTCTACTCGCTCAACCCGCGCGACAACGAGATGCTCGTCGCGATGGCGGGCAACTTCGTCCGCGGCCCGGTCCCGGGCAAGGTGCAGGTGGGCTCGGCGTGGTGGTTCAACGACCAGATGGACGGCATGCTGCGCCAGCTGGAGGCCGTCTCGCAGCTCGGGCTCCTGCACCGCTTCGTGGGCATGCTCACCGACTCGCGCTCGTTCCTCTCCTACACGCGCCACGAGTACTTCCGCCGCATCCTCTGCGACCTGCTCGGCCGCGACATCGCGCGCGGCGTCCTCCCCGACGACCTCCCGCTCGTCGGCTCCCTCGTCCGCGCCGTCTGCCACGACAACGCCGCGGCCTTCTTCGGGCTGTAGCCTCCGCCGGCGCCCGCGCCTTCCGCCCCCTCGGCCGCTTCCCGCCCCGATGCGCCGCCCCTCCTACGACAATCCGACGACGCGCACGTCCGTCCTCGCGGCCGCGCGCGGCGGCGCGGACGCGCCGGACGCCGCCCATGCGCGCTTCTTCGACCTCTACGCGCCGTTCGTCTTCGGCGTCGCGCGGGCGCGCGGGCTCCAGCCCGCGGACGCGGACGAGGTCGTCCAGCTCGTGATGCTCGAGCTGCTGCGCGACGGCGGCCTCGCCTCCTACGACCGCGCGAAGGGGCCGTTCCGCCCGTGGCTCTCGCGGCTCGTCGCGTGGCGCGCGGAGGACGTCCGGCGCCGCGCCGACGCCGCGCCCGCCCCTCTCCCGGACGAATCGCTCGACGCGCTGGCCGACCTCCGCCCCGGCGCCGCGCCCGCCGACGCCGCGGCGGCCGCCGAGGAGTCGGCCTGGCGCGAAGCGGCGTTCGACGAGGCGGTTCGCCGCCTCCGCGCCGAACTCCCGCCCGCGCACTTCGCCGCGTTCCAGGCGAGCGTCCTGGAGGGGCTTCCCGCAGAGGCCGCGATGCGTGCGGGCGGCGTCTCGCGCGACAACCTCTACCAGATCCGCCGCCGCGTGAAGCCTCGCTTCGACGCCCTCCTCGCCGAAGCCCTCCGCGACCTCGACGCCCCCGCCGCGCCGTAGCGCGCGAAGGCGCCCAGCCGAAGCCCTCCGCGCCCTCGATGCCCCGCCCGCGCCGTAGCGCGCGAAGGCGCCTCCTCGGCCGCCGGGTCGTCCCGCGATTCCACCGTGCGTGATTTTTGCAGTTTATGCGCTTCAGGAGCGGATAAATACTCGAAAATCACGCACGGTGGAATCGGGTTGCGAAACCGTCGGATCCGATCGGATCCGCGGCCTTGTCAGATTTTTCCGATTGCGTGCGTAGAAAGGGATAGAGACCTTTCTTTCGACATCGCCCGTGCCCCGAAACCCGATTCACGAAACCCTTCTGTGCCTCCTCGCCGCCGGCATCGCCTGCGGCGGGTTCTGCGCGGCCGTGCTCTGGGTTGTCCGGACAATCAAGGGGCTTTCGGGCCCATGACGACGGATTGCCCCGCGGGCGGGTGTCCGCGGGAGAAAACGCGAACTCGGGCGGAAACGCCCAGAACACAGGAAACAAGTCATGACTCCATCCGACATGGCCACGTCGCTCGATTCGATGACCTCCCCCGGGGGCATCGGACTGTCGACGAACTTCACGCAGAGCTGGACCGGCTCCAGCTTCAGCATGGACGACGCCAACACCTGGGACTAGCGTCCCGCGCCCCGGCGGCGACCCCCGCCGCCGGGGTCTTTCCCCCTTTCCGACGAATCTGTCCCCCGCTCCCGCCGCCATGGTGTTCGTCGCCACCTGTTCTCAGGACCGGACCTCGGATCTGCTCCTCCCGCGCCTCGCGCCCGCGGGCGTATTCCGCTTCGACATCGACCGCTTCCGCGACTACGTCTGGGACTTCTCTCCGGCGGGGTTCCGCATCCGCGCGCCGGACGGCGCGGAGATCTCCGACCGCACGCTCTCCGCCTTCTACCTGCGCAAGCCGATGTTCCTCGACGCGATCGACGTCCCCCGCGGCGGCTGCCCGGAGAACTGGTGCCGCGAGGAGGTGCGCGACGTCTTCGAGGGCCTCTATCGCGAGTGCGCCGCGCAGGGGCTCTGCGCCCTCGTCCGCCCCGCGCGCGGCGGTCCGTGGCGCAAGCTCCGCCAGATGCGTCTCGCCGCGCGCTTCTTCCCCGTGCCCGAATGGCACCTGTGCTGCGGCGCCCCGGCCGAGGCCGCGCCAGGCGGCGGCTGGGTCTTCAAGACGCTTACCCAGACGCCGATCGGGCCCGGCGTGCATCCCTTCGTGCGCGACGCCGATCCCGCCGCGCTGGCCCCGCGCAATCCGTGGTTCCTGCAACGGAAGGTCGCCGGCGGGGAGGAGACCACCGTCGTCTTCGTCCGCGGCCGATGCTTCGCCTTCCGCCTCCGTTCTTCCGCCGGATCGCCCGTCGACAGCCGGATCGTCTCCGCGCGGTCCCCGGACGACTGGGAACCCGTCGGACTCGACCCGAACGAACTCGCGGCCGTCCGGGGCTTCATGGCCGAGACCGACCACGACTTCGGCCGCTTCGACTTCCTTCGCGCCGGCGGCCGCCTCGTCTTCCTCGAAATGAACCCCAACGGCCAGTTCGCCTGGCTCGACCTCGACGGCTCCCGCGGCCTCCTCGACGCCGTGTGCGCCGAAATCCTCGCCGTCGCGCGCTCCGGCCGGCGCCTCGCGTGGTGACGGAGTCGCCGGGGAGAGGGCTCGGCAGGAGCGGCCGCGGGATCGGCGGGCGAGTCTTGCGCCGGGCGGAGGCGCTCTGCTAGAATTGTCCGCATGCCCGACTCGCCCCCAAAACGTCCCCGTGTGCCTTCGCCCGGCCCGGGCGAAGGCGCTGCGCCGCGGCCCTTCTCTCTGGCGAGCGATCCCCGCTGCGAGCTGTTGCGCCCGATCGGAGCCGGCGCCTACGGCACCGTGCATCTGGCGCGGCTC
>CAMNDA010000204.1 GCA_946534745.1 uncultured Verrucomicrobiota bacterium
CGGACGCCCTCCTCGTCGGCCGAGAGCTGCACCATGCGCTCGGAACTCTCGCGCCCGGTGCCGTCGGGCTTCCCGGTGCGGACGTAGGCCTGGCCGGGGAAGCCGCCGAGGACGGCGAGCTCGACGGCGAACGGCGCGCCGCGCAGGACGACGGCCGAGCCGGGCAGGACGCGGAGGTTCTCGGCGTAGACGTTGTCGACCTCCGCGGCCGGGGCGATGGCACGCAGGAAGAGACGCGTGACGTTGCTGCGCCAGAACGTGAAGAGCACCAGCAGCACGCCGAGCGCGCCGGCGGCGAGGAGGAAGCGCGGCCGCACGGTGCGCGCGGTGAACTCGCGCTTCATCGAGAGCTTGCCGGTGTCGGCGACCGCGGCCTCGGTGACGACCTTCATCAGCAGGTCGGAGCCCTCGGCGAGCGAGTCGGGCGAGGCCATGAGCTCGACGACGGTGGAGAGGCGCTCCTCGAGCTCCGGGTGGTTGCGCTCGATGAGGCCGGCGAGCAGGGCGGGCGTGAGCTTGCGCGAGAGCGGGCGCAGGAGCGCCTGGTGCGCGACGATCGCGGTGGCGGCGACGCCGCAGGCCCAGAGCCCCCAGCGCACCCACGGGTTGAGGATCGTGACCATCGCGTCGACGGCCATGATGCAGAGGATGGAGATCAAGGCCGCGGCGAGGACGGCGAAGACGCCGCGCACGAGGACGATGCGGCGGATGCGGGCCCCGGCGGCGCGGAGCGTGCGCGCGATGGGCTTCGGGAGCGCGCTGAACGGGATGTCCGGGATGCGGGAGCTGGCGAGCTGCGTCCGGACGGTCTGTTTCCTGCGGAAGAGTTTCATGGGGGTGGCGCCGCGGCACGCGCGGACGAAGGCAAAGCATAGCACACTCGCGCGCGCGGGGCAACCGGGGTTGCCAAAGCGGAGGCGTTGCGCTAGACTCCGCGCCCTCCCCCGACTCCGGGCCGGCAGGGGGCGGAAGGGCCGCCCCGCGCCCCGCCGTCGCGGGACCATTGGAGAAGCACCATGTGGGACTATTCCGAGAAGGTCCTCGACCATTTCCACCATCCGCGCAACGTCGGCACGATCGAGAATCCCGACGGCGTCGGCCAGGTCGGCGCGCTCGCCTGCGGCGACGCCCTCAAGCTCGCCTTCAAGCTCGACGAGAAGAAGGAGCGCATCGCCGACGTGAAGTTCCAGACGTTCGGCTGCGCCTCCGCCATCGCCTCGTCCTCCGCGCTCACCGAGATGATCAAGGGCATGACGCTCGACGAGGCGTCCAAGGTCACCAACGCCGACATCGCGAAGTATCTCGACGGCCTCCCCGAGCAGAAGATGCACTGCTCCGTGATGGGCATGGAGGCGCTCGAGGCCGCCATCGCGAACTACCGCACCGGCGACACCACGGTCCGCGAGCTCAAGGACGACCCGCTCGTCTGCACCTGCTTCAACGTCCACGAGAGCGAGATCGTCGAGGCGGTGCGGATCAACCATCTGACCACCGTCGAGCAGGTCACCAACTACACCAAGGCCGGCGGCGCCTGCGGCAAGTGCAAGGGCGCGATCCAGGCGATCCTCGACCGCGAGCTCGGGAAGGCCCCCGCGCCCGCGGCCGCGGCGGCCCCCGCCGCGCCGGTCCCGTTCGCGGAGCTCTCGCCCGCGAAGAAGGTGATGGCCGTCGAGAAGGTCCTCGAGGCGGAGATCCGCCCGGCGCTGCGCCTCGACGGCGGCGACATCGAGCTGGTGGACGTCCAGGGCGCGCGGATCCAGGTCCGCTTCCTCGGCCACTGCGCCGGCTGCATGGCCGCCAATCTCACGAAGAACGGCCTCGTGGAGAAGAAGCTGCGCGAGGCGCTCGGCGACGGCGCGCTCGAGGTGGAGGCAATCTAGTCATGGACGAGCCTGCGCTGCACTATCTGGACAACAACGCGACGACCATGCCCGCCCCGGAGGTCGTCGAGGCGATGATGCCGTTCTTCACTGAGCGGTGGGGGAACGCCTCGAGCATGTACGAGTTCGGCGGGCGCGTCCACCGCGACATGGAGGCCGCCCGCGCGAAGGTCGGGTCGCTGCTCGGCGCGGGCGACCCCTCCGAGGTCGTCTTCACGAGCTGCGGCAGCGAGAGCGACAACCACGCGATCTTCGGGACGGTCCAGGCGCTCGGCCCCGAGACGACCGTCATCACGAGCAAGGTCGAGCACCCGGCCGTGCTGCAGCCCTGCCGGGCGCTCGAGGAGCGCGGGCACCGCGTCGTCTTCGTCGGCGTGCACCGCGACGGCACCCTCGACATGGACGCCTACCGCGGCGCGCTCTCCATCCCCGGCCCGAAGCTCGTGACGCTCATGTGGGCGAACAACGAGACGGGCGTGCTCTTCCCGATCCGCGAGTGCGCGGAGCTCGCGAAGGCCGCGGGCGCCGTCTTCCACACCGACGCCACGCAGGCCGTCGGCAAGGTCGCGGAGATCGACGCCTCCGCCGTCCCGTTCGACATGCTCTCCTTCTCCGGCCACAAGATCCACGCGCCGAAGGGGATCGGCGCGCTCTACATCCGCCGCGGCACGCCCGTGCGGCCGTTTCTCCTCGGCGGACACCAGGAGAGGAGCCGCCGCGCCGGGACGGAGAACGTCCCCTACATCGTCGGCCTCGGCAAGGCGTGCGAACTCGCCGCCGCGGAGCTGCGCGACGGCACGCTCGGCCGCGTCGCCGCGCTGCGCGACCGCCTCCAGGAGGGCCTGCTCGCCATCCCGGAGACCGTCGTGAACGGCAATCGCGAGCTGCGCCTCCCGAACACGCTCAACGTCTCGTTCCCCTACATCGAGGGCGAGGCGATGCTCTTCCACCTCGGCGACGCGGGCATCTGCGCCTCGTCCGGGTCGGCGTGCACGTCCGGCTCGCTCGAGCCCTCGCACGTCCTGCGCGCGATGGACGCGCCCTTCACCGCGCTCCACGGCTCGCTGCGCTTCAGCCTGAGCCGCTACACGACGGACGCGGACGTCGACGCGGTGCTCGAGGCGATGCCGGGCATCGTGAAGACCCTTCGCGAGCTCTCGCCCTTCGGCCGCGGCGAGGAGCCGGACGACCCCGGCGCCGCGCGGTAGCGCGGGCGGCGGCTACGCGAAGACGTCGTCGTCCTTTCCGCGCGCGGCGGGGGAGCCGCCGCCGCGTGGGGCGCGGCCGAACGGCTCCTCCTGGTCGGAGATGGCGAGGAGGAGGCCGACCGCGACGAGCGTCGCGACGAGCGACGAGCCGCCGTGCGAAAGGAGCGGCAGCGGGATGCCCGTGAGCGGAATCGCCTTCACGACGCCCCCGACGTTGAGCAGCGTCTGCAGCCCGAGGCACGCCGCGAGGCCCGTCGCCACGCACGAGGCGTACGCGCTCTTCGCGCGCGAGGCGATCCGGAAGCCGCCGAAGACGAGCGCGCCGTAGAGCAGCAGCGCCGCCGCGCAGCCGACGAGCCCGAGCTCCTCGGCGACGACCGCCCAGACGAAGTCCGACTCGACGATCGGGACGGCGTTCGGCGAGCCGGCCCCGAGCCCCACGCCCCAGACGCCGCCCGTGTAGTAGGCGACGAGCGCCTGCAGGACCTGCCAGCCCGTCGAGGTCTCGTTGGAGAACGGGTCGAGCCACGCGTCGAGGCGCGCGCGGCCGCGCGCCGTCATCGGGATCGCGAAGGCGGCCACCGCGAAGAGCGCCGCGAAGCCGCCGACGAAGTAGAGCGAGCGGTTCGTGACGGCGTAGAGCATCACCAGGAGCGTCGCGTTCAGCAGCGCGAACATCCCCAGGTCGCCCTGCGCGATCAGCAGCAGCATCGGCGGCGCCCACAGGAGGCCGACCGTGACGAGGATGTTGAGCGGCGGCAGCGGCACGCCGAGGAAGCCGCGCCGCAGCAGCTTGCGGTGCCCCGAGAGGATCGACGCGACGAAGACCACGAGCAGGGGCTTCACGATCTCCACCGGGTTCATCCCGCCCGAGAGGTACTTCGCGCCGCGGAAGCCGTGGCCCGCGACGAGCACGCCCCCGATGACGGCGATCGACGCGCCGAGGAAGACGCCCCACCAGGGCTCCAGCCGGTCGATCCGGCGGCGCCGCAGCAGCAGCCAGACCGCGAGCATCGAGACGATCCCGATCGGCAGCGCGAGCTGCGAGGGCGACTGCAGCTCGACGGTGCGGAACGTCCCGACGCGGAACTGCAGCGCGATGCCGGCGCCGAGGAGCGCCATCGCCGCCGAGGGCACCGCGGGCGATCCGGAGTAGCGCCCGATCCGCAGCGCGCCCCATACGATCAGCAGCGCGGCGAGGAAGATCGCCGCCGGCGCCAGCTCCGGCCATCCCAGCGAGGGCGCGTTCGAGAGCCGCACCGCGAGCACCGAGAGGTGCAGGGGCGCGAAGACGAGGAAGGGCAGGAGGACGAGGTGGACGAACAAGGAGGGGTTGAAAGGTTGAAAGGTTGAAAGGTTGAAGGGTTGAAGCGTGGAAGGGGGAGGGGGTCAGGGGGCGCGGAAGAACTCCTCGAGGATGCCGACGGCGACGGGGAGCGCGGCGGCGGAGCCGAAGCCGGCGTTCTCGACGACGACGGCGACGGCGATCGAGGGCTCCTCGCCGGGGCGCGAGGCGAAGCAGACGAACCACGCGTGGTCTTCGCCGCCGGGATTCTGCGCGGTGCCGGTCTTGCCGCGGACCTCGAGGCCCGGCAGGTCCGCCTTCCGCGCGGTGCCGGTCTTCACGACGCCCCGCATCGCGGCGGCGACGCGGTCCGCCGCGCGCGCCGAGAAGACGCGACCGAGCGCCTCCGGCTCCGAGTCGAGCGCGAGGCGCGGCGCCATCATCACGCCGTGGTTCGCGATGGCGGAGACGAGCAGCGCCAGGTGCAGCGGCGTTGCGAGGAGGCGCCCCTGGCCGATCGAGCACTGCGCCAGCTCGCGCTTCTCGGCGCGGCCGAGGCGCGGGAGGTTGCCGCGCTGGGAGGAGACGCGGTGCGCGCCGTTGGTGTAGAGCGGGATGCGCTCGTTGAAGCGGAGCCGCTCCGCGAGGGCGTTGAACGCGTCGACGCCGCAGAGCACGCCGGCGTGGGCGAAGTAGGAGTTGCTCGACTTGGAGAGCGCCTGGTCGAGGTCGAGCGGGCCGAAGCCGGGCCACGCGAGGCCCTTCTTCTCGTAGGCGTAGTACTCGTGGTCGCGGATCGGCCGGCGCGCGCCGGGGGCGCGGTATCCGTCGGCCGGGCAGTCGAGCGTCAGGGGGACGCCGCGGTCGACCATCAGACCCGCGATCGCGGTCTTGAACGTCGAGCCGGAGGGGTAGCGGCCGTGGAGCGCGCGGTTGAGGAGGGGGGAGGAGGGGTCGATGTTGAGGCGGCGGTCGTAGCGGTTGGGGTCGAAGGAGGGGGACGAGCAGATCAGGAGGACCTCGCCCGAGCGCGGATCGAGGGCGACGGCGGCGCCGCGTCGGCCGGCGAGGAGCGTGTGGGCGCGCAGCTGGAGGCGGGCGTCGACCGTGAGCGTCAGGTTCGTCCCGATGTGGCGATCGGCGCCCTGCAGCGCGGTGCGGCCGGCCTCGCGGACGTCCTGCGCCGTCGCGAGCTGCCGCCAGCCGGAGAGCAGGTCGTCGGCCGCGCCCTCCATTCCGGTGAGGCCCTCGGAGGGGTGGCGGAAGCCGACGACGTGCGCCGCCGCGGCCTCGTAGGGGTAGACGCGGCGGCCGGAGCCGTCCGGGTCCGTGTAGGCGAGCGGCCGGCCGGCGCGGGCG
>CAMNDA010000205.1 GCA_946534745.1 uncultured Verrucomicrobiota bacterium
CGAGGCGCAGCCGCCGTCCTGCCCCGCGTGCCGCCGGCGCCCCTACGGCGAGCTCGTGCGCGAGCACGTCGCGGCGTTCGCCGCCTTCTTGCGGGAGCGCGGCGCCCGGGCGATGGTCTGGCACGACATGCTCCTCGACCGAGCCGACCCGCGCTGGGCGGGCTTCGTCGCCAGCGGAAGCCCGGCGACCGCGGCGCTCGCCGACACGCTCCCGCGCGACGTCGTGGTCTGCGACTGGCAATACGCGGACCCCGACCCGAAGCGGCGGCGCGACGACTGGCCGACGCTCGCCCACTTCCTCGGGAAGGGCTTCGCCGTGGCGGGGTGCCCGTGGCTCAACTTCGCCGCGATGGAGCCGATGGCGGACTTCCTCGCGGCGCACGGCGGCCTCGGCCTGGTCGCGACAACCTGGCACCGCCAGGGCGGCGCGGACTGGCGCAACGCGTTCCGCGCCGCGGCCTGCGCCGCGTGGGGGACGCCCCCGCGCCCCGTCGCGCCGCAGTTCGACACCGCGTTCGCCGTCGCCCTCCGCCTCGCCGGCCTCGACGCGGGCGTCTCCTCCTACCGCGACACCGGCCTCGTCGAGGATCAGCTCTCCCTGCCATGAACCGCGCTCACGCCCTTCCCGGACGAGAACGGCCGCGCCACGCTGCCCTGCGCCGCCGGCAAGGCCGTGAACGGCTGCTGGGCCGCCATTTCGCGAGGCAACTTGACAAAGCAAACGCCGGCCGCGGCGGCAGGCAGAGCCCGCGCCGCAAGCCCGGCGTTGCAAAGCCACGGGCTTGACACGCGCGCGCGAAATTTGGTAGTTTCATCCCCGAAGGGGCGCCCCGGAAGGGGCGAACCTCTTTTTAAAGTCCCGACAATCACACGATTGATACAAGGAGATTCCCATGAAACTGCGATTCCTCCCCGCCGTCCCGCTCCTCCTGTCCCTCCTCGCCCCCGCCGCGCGGGCGGAGGAAATCACGCTCCCCGCCGGCTACGTGCCCGTCAACCTCGTCACGAACGTCGGCGGCACCGCCTCCAGCGACACCAAATGCCTGAACAGCAACAGCTCGTTTGGAGTCTCGAGGGCGTTCGACAAGGAATACTACTCCGACAACACACGCTGGATCGGGCATGGTTCGACCTTTCCGCAGCGCGCCGTCTGGACTTTCCCGGACCCGACGATCGTGGACACGGTTCGCATCTACAACGCCAACTCCGACGGCGCCAACCAGTCGCCGTCCGATTTCACGATCGCCGGCTCGAACGACGGATCGGACTGGACGACGCTCGACACGGAGTCCGGCGTGACGGGCTGGTCGGCCAACAAGTTCCGGACGTTCCAGTTCGTCAACCGAACGCCGTACCTGAAGTATCGCCTGGAGGTCACGGACGTGCAGGGTCACAACCGCATGACGATCACGGAGATTGAACTGTACCGGGTCAACCGGGCCTCCTTCGACGTCGTTTCCAGCGGTTCGCCGACAGTCGGCATCGATTCCTTCTCGACGGACTGGATCCTCGTCGCCGACGAGGGCGTGACGGCGGACGCCGGCCTCGTCTGGAGCACGGACGAAACGTTCGCCACGGCCACGACGAATTCCCTCGGAACGGGTCTCGTGGCCGACACGCGAACGGCGTCGCTCACCGGACTCGACCCCGACACGACCTACTGGTGGAAGATCGTCGCGGACAACGGAACGGAGGTCGCCGAAACGACGCCCGCTTCGTTCACCACGCCCGGCGTGCCCGTCTTCGGAACGACGACGGCGACCGTGACCGGCGAATCCGCCGCGTTTACCGTTGCGCTCGAGGAGGCTGCGCTCGTGAACACGCTCGCCACGTCGGTCTCGGTCTTCTACGGCACCGACGGCGAAAACTGGACGGAGCTTCCGCTCGGCACAACCGCGGTTGCAACGACGCTGTCCGGCTCCGCCGACAGCCTCGGCTATGGCGTGACGTACCAGTGGTTCGCCCTCGCGACGGCGACCATGGAGGGCGGCCGCGTTCTCTCGACCTCGACCTCGACCAATTCCTTCACGACGCTCTGGGATGGCGACCTGTACGTCTCGAACGGCAACGCGAGCGCCGAGGCCCCGTATGCGACCTGGGCGACCGCCGCGCCGGACGTCGCGACGGCGATTTTCCTCGCCACGGACGGCGCGACGATCCACGTCGCGCCGGGTCGTTACGCGATTTCAACGCCCCTTTCACTGACAAAGGCCGTAAAGCTCGTCGGCGACAACGCCGATCCGTCCCTCGTCGTTGTGTCGAACACTGCCAACGTCGCATGGGGAAACGCGAACCATCGGTGCATTCTGGTGAACCATGCGAACGCCTGGGTTTCCGGAATGACATTCGAGAACGGGAAAGACTACGGCAACGGTGGAAACGTCCGGATCGACACGAACGGCGGCGTGGTCACCAACTGCATCCTCTCCGGCGGCTTCACGCGGCAAGGCAACGATTCCGGCGGCGCAAACGTGGCGATTACGGGCCCAGGGCTCGTAACGCATTGCAAGGTTTTCGGCGGCGACCAGAACAACTGCGACGGCGGCGACCGTGTTTCCTCGGTCTATCTCGAGCATGCGAACGCCCGGATTGAGAACTGCCTCGTTGAAGGATTCAAAGGTGCGACGGTTTCCTCCCAGCCGACCGTGGGATGCGCCGGAATTGTCGTCAACAAGGGGGCCGCCGTGAACTGCACGGTCGCGGACTGCACGTCCCCTTACACGACGGCTTCCGGCTTTGCGGGCATCCTGGTGTGGGCGAACGGCGTCGCCACGAACTGCGTGTCGGTCTCCAACGTGGACAGCAACGGCACCGTCCGCGCGTTTGAGCCTTCGCAGGTCTCCCGCACATCGCACTGCGCGTTCGACGCGATCGCCGGCGAGGCAGTCGTCCCGGAGGGGATGCCGCACGCTGTCGTCGGCACGCCCGAGCAGTTCTTCCGCAACTACGCCTCGGACGACTACGCGATCAAGTACCAGCCCAAGACCGGCGGACCGCTCGCCGAAAAGGGCGCAAACTACGAACCGATGGCGCTCTACGACCTCTCGGGCGTGCAGAAGCGCAAGATTTCCGGGCACGTCGACATCGGCTGCTACGAAGGCAACGCCGCCGCCACGGTCATCATCATGAAATGAACCCTGTCATCTCCGCTGACTTTCCCGGCGGCAACGTCGTCGTCCTCGGCGCCGACGGCGCGACCGTCCGCCTCGCGCCCGATTTGCGCGAGACGCAGCGCTTCTGGTTCTTCTGGCGCTTCCGCGCAACGTTCCCAACCGCGGGGACGTGGCGCTTCGAGTTCCCGGACGGCAACTGCGTCGGCACGCGCGGCCCCGCCTTCCGGCGCGAGGGCGATCGAGTCTGGCTCTGGCTTTCCGGCGACGCGCTCCACGAGTCCGACCGCGTCTTCGAATGGACGTCCGCCGGGCCGGAGACGATCGAGTTCTGCCAGTGCATCCCGTACCAGTGCGCGGACTTCGACGCGTTCGCCGCGTCCTTCGCGGGCGACCCGCGCGTCACGGTCTCCGAGCTCTGCCGTTCGCGCGCCGGGCGATCCGTCCCGCTGCTGCGCCTGCGCGAAGGCGAGCCGGCGCAGGCGGTGCTCTTCTCCTGCCGCCACCACGCGCAGGAGTCGATGGCGTCGTTCGCGCTCGAAGGGTTGCTCCGCGCGCTGGCGTCGGACGAGCCGTGGGCGGCGGCGTTTCGCCGCTCGTTCGAGGTCCTCGCGGTGCCGCTGGTCGACCGGGACGGCGTCGAGGACGGCACGCAGG
>CAMNDA010000206.1 GCA_946534745.1 uncultured Verrucomicrobiota bacterium
GGGGGCGTGTCAAGGGGGTTTGACCCCGTTTTTGCATTTCCCACACTTTCCCACAATTGATTAACAGCCCCCTCCGGCCCCCCTCCCCCGCTGCGAGCCGGTGTTCCGCCCCTCGCCCGCGCCGGGATCCGCCCCCCGAAACGCCTGACGTTCCCGCCTTGTCTTCCAACCGATTCCACCGTGCGTGATTTTCGCCGTTTACCCGCTCCGGAAGATGCAAAATGCATCAAAATAACGCACGGTGGAATCGAAATCGGCGCGCTGGAAAAGTGTGATATCCTTTCCGGCTGGCATCCGGCGTCTGGCGTCTCGCCCGATGCCAGGCGCCAGACGCCAGACGAAAACTCACTCCGCGCCCTCCGCGCCCTCCGCGTGGGAGACTCCCCCAGCCTCGCTTCGCTCGGCAGCCCCCTCAAGGAGGGGGCCGGCTCCGCCGGGACGGGGCTCCGCGCTCTCCGCGTGCGGTTCGGACTCCGCGGGGCCCTCGACGGAATCGGGATCCGCCGGGAACACACTCAATTGCTCCTGGAGAATACAGATGGACGCCTGGAGGCGGCGGTCTTCGGCGCAATACTCCACCCAGGCGTCCTCGAGAAACGAATCGCGTTCGGATTCGGGGACGGTCTCGATGCGGTCCCGAAGCGGAAACTCTTCGTCGAGGACGTCTTCCGTCCTCTCTCCGCTCCGTCCGGCTTCATCCGGCGTTCCGTCCGCGTCGGGTTCCTTTCCCGACAGGAGTCTCCGGAATTCCCGGACATCGGCTTGTAACCGGGCCTCCATCTTCCTCTCCTCGACGACAGCGAACCACCGTTCGTGGAGCATGTCCATCTTGAGTTCGTCGTCGATCTCCCGGAATGCGCGCCTGTCGCGTGCCTCCTCTGCGCAGCGCCTCAGCTCGGCGACGGGCGGAGGCTCGGTCTGGCGCCAATTGTCGATGTACCGGTCGAAGCGGTTGGTCGTTCCGTGCGCCTCCCACTTCACGCCCTCCTGCAATTCCCGGAACAACCGATGCGGGATTGTGAAGCGATGCAGCATTTCCTCCTTCTCCCACGGCGCCGAACGAAGGCAGGTGCACTGCAAGTCGTCCGTGATGACGATCGACTGGATCGTCGCCCAGCCCGAATCGTGGTACACGATGTCGGAAACGCAATAGACGGGTCCTGACGGCGGCAAATTCAAGCAGCCGCCCACCGCGAGCGCGAGGAGGGGAAGAAGGAGGGCGAGGCGTTTCATCTTTGCGGACTTCGCGGACTTGGCGTGAGGGATCAAGGGGACTTGGGGACAGGGAGAGCGAGGCGTTTCATTGCGGGCGGGGCGGGGTCAATGCTGAATGATGAATGATGAATGCGGCGGGGCGGGGAATTCGGGAAGGCCGCTCCGCGGCGGGCGGCGGGAGGGGTCAGGCGCCGAGGAGGATGCCGGGGTCGAGGAGGAAGGGGACGACGCCGACGGTGACGATGCCGTCTTCGCCGGAGAGGGGACGCTGGAAGCCGTCGGTCACGACGATCTTGCGGAAGAAGTCGCCGGTGTGGCGCAGCGAGAAGGTCTCCTGCTCGCGCTTGGCCGCGTCCGGGATGGCGAAGGCCGACTGGACGTAGACCTTGCGCGTCCCCGCGTTCACGACGAAGTCGATTTCCGTGTTCGAGCGGACCGATTTGCCGTTCTTGTCCTTGACGACCGTTTCCACGACGCCGACGTCCACGTTGCAGCCGCGCAGGACGAGCTCTTCGTAGATGGCGTTCTCCATCAGGTGCGAGCGTTCGTGCTGGCGGAAGTTGAGGCGCGCGTTGCGGAGCCCGAGGTCGGTCGCGTAGTATTTGGAGGGCGACGAGAGGTAGCGCTTGCCCTTGACGTCCCACCGGTCCGCTTTTTCGAAGAGGAAGGAGTCGGTCAGGTGCTCGATGTAGGCGGCCACGGTCGGGCGGCTGAGGCGGACGCCCCGGGCGGATTCCAGCGCGTCGGCCAGCCGGTAGGGGTTCGTGAGGGAGCCGACGCCGGAAGCGAGCACGTCCACGAGCGCCTCCATCGCGCGGCCGTCATCGGACAGGGAATACCGCTCGACAATGTCCCGGAGGTAGATCCGCTCGAAGAGCGACCGGAGGTAGGCCGCGCGCTCGGCGTCGTCCGGCGCCAGCACGGCGAGCGGCATCCCGCCCCAGAGCAGATAGTTCTCCCAGGCCTCCGCCTTCTCCCGTCCGCTCGCCTCGAGGTATTCCGCGAAGCAGAGCGGCCGGACGCGCACCTCGATCCCGCGGTCGCGGAAGGAGGAGGCGACGTCCTTCGAGAGCATTTCGGAATTTGATCCCGTGACGTAGACGTCGACGCCCGGCTTCTTCATCAGCGAGGCGAGGACGTCGTGGAACGTGACGCAGCCGGGCCTGTCCTTCTCCTCCTCGGGCGGCTTGCACATCTGGATTTCATCGACGAGAACGTAGGTCGGCCGACCATCGGACGGAAGCCGCGCCTTGATCCACGCGGAAAGCGCCCGCGGCGTGCGGAGCGGCGCGGCATCGTCGTCGTCGAGCTGGACGGCGACGACGTGCGCGTCGTCCACCCCCTTCCTGCGCAGCACGTCGCGGAACAGCGTGAAGAGCAGGAAGCTCTTGCCGCAGCGACGGATGCCGGTGACGATCTTCACGAGCCCGTTCCCCTCCAGTTTGGCGAGGCGGTCGAGGTAGCGCGTGCGTTGGATGATCATTTGCCCATATTCTCCCGCTTTCGATATCCGTAGATTTCTACGGATTTGGAAAACGGCGTTATTCTTGCAGTCTTTCGGTTCGGTGTCAAGGGCGAATGCGCAAAGCCGCGTGCCGGGGAAGGAGGAGGGCGAGGCGTTTCATCGCGGATGTTCCGTCTGTTCGGTGGTTTTGCGGCGGAATCGGGCCGATGCGGGCGGACGGGAGCGCGACGCGCCCCATCCGCCCGCGAAGCCGCGAATCAGTCGTCGAACTCGGCGTCCTCGCCGTCGGGGGTGCGGAGGGGAGAGAGGTCGTGGAGGAGGCGCAGGCAGGCCGGGTCGAGGCGCAGGAGCCCGAGGACTTCGCCGTCGCGGACGGCGAGGTCGAGCGTCGCGCGGGCGTGGGCGGGGAGGCCGTCGGGCAGCTTCCGCGGCGCGGCGATGCGGGGCGCCCACGCGCCGAGGTCGAACTCGATGTGCGCCGCCGGGACGAGGCCGCCGAAGCGCTTCGAGAACGGCCCGAAGTCCGGCGCGCCCGCGGGCGGCGGGATCTCCGCGCCCGGCGCGGCGCAGGTCGTTTCGTAGACCGCGGCGGTGCCGGGGACGAGCCGGGTTTCCGCCGCCGTGGCGTTCCCGAACCAGTTCGTGACGGACTTGGACGGATCGCCGTCGGGAAGGACGGAATAGTCGGTGTCGACGGACCAGCCGTCGTCGAGTTCGCGGAAGGTCCGTTCCGGGCGGAGCGCGTCGAACGCCTTCGTCGCGTCGCGCTCCTTCGCGGCATCTTCCGGGTCGCGGTAGTCGACGCGCCCCCGCATCGCGAGGAGGCCGGAACCGAACGTCGCCCCGTAGCAGGAACAGGCCCGGCAATTGCGCTTCGAGCGGAACAGGGCGGCGGTCGCGGCGGGTTCGCCGTCGGTGATCG
>CAMNDA010000207.1 GCA_946534745.1 uncultured Verrucomicrobiota bacterium
GAGAGGATGCCCGCGAAGTCCACGGTGTTCACGGTGAACGGGAAGACGAACTCGAGCTTGTCGCCCTTCGGCCGCGGCATCTTCCACTTGCGCGCGACGCCCGGGTTGGCGCTCTTGCTCGCCCGCATCGCCGGGAAGATCGTGGAGAGCATCACCACCGCCATCACGATGAGGATCGTGCACACGGAGGTGAGCGAGGAGAAGTTCATCTCGGGCGGGACGATCCAGCCGCGCGAGCCCATGAAGTGCAGGAGCTTCGCCACGAGCTGCGAGAGGAGGTACCCGCCCATGCCGCCGATGACGGAGTAGACGGCGCTCTCGGCGAAGAAGAGCGCGCCGACGTCGACCGGCGCGAGGCCGAGGGCGGAGTAGGTGAAGATCTCCTTCTCGCGGGCGACGATGGAGCCCATCAGGGAGGAGAAGATGATGAGGCCGCCGAGGAGCAGCGGGATCACGACGTCGCCGAAGCCCGACCCGCGCACGGCCTTGCTGAAGAAGAGGCGGCGCGCGCCGTTGGCGCTCTTCACGTGGACGGCGCCCTGGAAGGCGGGGGCGAGCTCGGCGGCGAGGGCGTCGAGGTCGGCGTCGGCGTCGCGCGGGTAGAGGACGAGGAAGTTCACGGTGCAGTCCGGGCCCCAGATCGCGCGGACGTCGTCCATGCGCGCGAGGGCGACGCGGTCGGGCGAGAACCACTCGAAGGCGCCGGTGGAGAACTGCTCGAGCGAGGCGGCGTCCGCGCCGCCCGTGGCCTGGCGGCCGGAGTTGGCGAGCGTGGACTGGAAGTCGGGCGGGACGGCCTTGAGGTCGTCGATCGTGCCGGCGTTCTGGAGCGCGGCGGGGTCGAAGAACCCGGCGAAGGAGAAGGGCTGGCCGTTGAGGCGCAGCTCGTCGCCCTCGACGAGGCCCGAGAGGGCGTTGGTGACGATGGGCGGCAGGTAGAGCGGCGGATGCGCGAAGTCGCCCTCGCCGAAGTCGGGCCGGACGGCCCCGAGCTCGGAGGAGAGGCGGAACTCCTCGGGGTCGGCGCCCATGATCGCGCCCATCTCGAGGCTCTCGCCGGTGCGCGGCAGGTAGAGGTAGCGCTCGGGGTTGGTGGGCGTGTCGCCGGTGTCGGCGCGGCGCGTGGGGACGCGGAAGACGCCGCCGCGGCGCACGAGCGCGAAGCGGTCGCCGTGCAGCGCGCGCAGGGCGTCGGTCCAGCCGTCGTCGATGTCGAGGAAGGAGAGGCGGTGCAGCTCGATGCGGTTGTCGCCGGCGCCGCGCCCGAGGTAGGTCTCGACGACGCCGAGCTGGCTGGAGAACGACGCGAAGACGAGGATCGTGAAGGTGAGCAGCACGACCGTCGCGCAGGTGAGGAAGGTCTTGAGCGGGCGGTTGCGCATGCCGGCGATGCCGATGAGGATCGCGGAGAGCGTCGTGCTGCTCTCGCTCTCGACGCCGTGGACGGTGGAGGCGAGCCCCTGCAGCTTGCGGATCTCCTCCTTGATCTTGCCCATCATGATCGCGGTCGTGATGGCGCCGAGGAGGATGATGACGAACGCGAGGAAGATCACGACGGGCGCCGAGGCGAGGGCGAAGGCCGGGTGCGTGGCGTAGAGGATCGCGAAGGTCGCGAGGAAGAACCCGACGAAGCCGAGGATCTGCTTGTAGATCGACGGGAAGCCGAAGACGAGGCGCTCCATCGCGAAGGCGAACGGGATGTTCAGGAGGAGCAGCACGACGACGGCCTCGACGAGGTCCTCGGTGACGCCGCGGAGCGGGCCGTAGACGCGGTTCTCGAGGCAGGCGGCGACGATGTGGTGCGCACGGGCGAGCGACCACCGGCGCTGCGAGGAGGCGGCGGAGGCCGCCTCGACGTGGTCCTTGGCGTCGGCGTGGATCTTCTCCAGGTCGTCGCGGACGATGTTGCGGTCGCGGAGGATGCCGAGGCGCGCCTCGTTGAGCAGGAAGGCGTCGGACGCGGCCTGCGCGACGTTGTCGGAGTGGAGGCGCGAGGCGGCGTCGAGCTCGACGCCGAGGCCCATCGCGTTCTTCACGCGGTCGGCCGCGTTGGACCACGGGCGGGAGCCGAGGAGCATGTCGCCGTTGGCGCCGATGATCTTGACGGGGTCGGGGCGGTCGGCGAAGAACTCGCGCAGGCCGGGCTCGAGCTCGACGTTGGCGAAGGTCTTGTGGGGCGCGTCCTTGGAGGCGACGAGCGTCTCGGCGTGGTACATGTCGCCGCCGACGGGGTCGGGCTGGTAGCCGTTGCCGAAGGAGAGGCCGCCGTAGGCGTGGAAGAGGTGGACGGGGGTGGCGATGAGGCCGTGCGAGTCGGAGTCCGTGGAGACGCGGTCCACGGCGCCGTTCTCGTCGTAGCCGACGGCGACGTCGAGGAAGTCGCTCGAGGTGCGCGCGGTGTCGCGCGCGACGAAGGGCATGTAGATGCGGCCGTTGGCGAGGATGCGGGCGCGCGGCAGCGGCGAGAGGCCGGGCAGCGGCGCCGGGTGGCGCCAGGCGGCGAAGGTGGCGATCGCGCGGGGCGGGAGGCCCTGGCTGTCGGTGGAGCCGGGGGCGTAGTCCTGGTAGTTGGCGCCCTCGTTGTCGGTATAGGTGAGGCGCGTCTCGAGCTGCTCGGCGGTGAGCGGCTGGCGGAGCGAGAGGCCGGGGAAGGAGGCGAGCGCGGCGGCGAAGTCCGCCATCTGGCCGCGGAGCCCGGAGAGGTCGCAGGGCTCGGCGACGGGGAGGTTGTCGCGCGGTTCGCTCTCGCCGACGGTGATGAGCTCGAAGCCGGCGCGGCCGAGCGCGGCGGGGAGGGCGGCGGGCGCCTCGCGCTGGCGCGGGAAGGAGAGGGAGAAGGGCTTGAACGAGGCCGAGAGCGCCTTCTCGTAGAGCGGGGCGGCCCACGGGTCGGCGGC
>CAMNDA010000208.1 GCA_946534745.1 uncultured Verrucomicrobiota bacterium
TCGGGCACGACGTGCGCGCGTTCTTCGAATACCACTCGGCGCTGATGGAGCCGTGGGACGGCCCCGCGGCGGTCGCGTTCACGGACGGCCTCTCGCTCGGCGCGGCGCTCGACCGCAACGGCCTGCGCCCCGCGCGCTGGACGCTCACGAGGGACGGGCTCTTCTTCCTCGCGTCCGAGGCGGGCGTCCTCGACGTCCCGCCGGCGGACGTCGCGCGCCGCGGCCGCCTCGGCCCCGGCACGCTGCTCTGGCTCGACCTGGAGGGGCACCGCCTCGTCGAGGACGGCGAGCTCAAGGCGTTCTACGCGCGCCGCCGCCCCTACCGCCGCTGGGTGCGGGAGAACCGCATCCCGGTCACGGGGCTCTTCACGGAGATCGTCCCGTCGGCGGTCCCCGGCGGGGAGGACGGCCGCTCGGCGCTGCTGCGGGAGCAGGCGCGCTTCGGCTGGACGCTGGAGGACGTGGAGCTCATCCTGCGCCCGATGGCCGAGACCGGCGCCGAGCCCGTCGGCGCGATGGGCAACGACGCCGCGCTCGCGTGCCTCTCGAAGAGGCCGCGGTCGCTCTTCGACCACTTCCACCAGCTCTTCGCCCAGGTCACGAACCCGCCGATCGACCCGATCCGCGAGGAGCTCGTGATGTCGATCATGACCTACATCGGCAACCAGGCGAACATCCTCGACGAGACGCCGGAGCACGCGCACCTGGTGAAGATGACGCGCCCCGTCCTCACGGACGACGAGCTGCGCCGCATGCGCAACGTCCCCGACTTCCCCGCGCGGACGCTGTCGCTCTTCTACACGCAGGGTAGCCTCCGCGCCGCGCTCGACCGCCTCGCGCACGCGGCGCTGGAGTCGGTCGGCGAAGGCGCGAAGATCATCGTGCTGAGCGATCGTGAGGTGGTTTTATCTCACGCAGAGAACGCAGAGAGCGCAGAGTTTATATCTCACGCAGAGAACGCAGAGAGCGCAGAGATTTCTCCACCGGATCCGGAGCGGGCCGGCCGGGGGGCGGCCCGTCGCCGGATCCCCTCCCTTCTTGCCGTCGCCGCCGTGAACAAGGCGCTCGCCGAGGCGGGCGTGCGGCCTTCGGTCGGCGTCGTCGTGGAATCGGGCGAGGTGCGCGAGGTGCACCACTTCGCCGTGCTGCTCGGCTTCGGCGCGACGGCGGTGAACCCGTGGCTCGCGCTGGCGACCGTCTCGGAGATCGGCCGCGCCGACGCCGTCAAGGCCGCCGCGAACTACGTCGGCGCGGTGTGCAAGGGCCTGATGAAGATCCTGTCCAAGATGGGCATCTCGACGCTGCGCTCCTACCGCAGCGCGCGCATCTTCGAGGCCGTCGGGCTCGGCCCGAAGCTCGTCGGCGAATACTTCGCCGGCGTCGCCTCGCCCGTCGGCGGGCTCGAGCTCGAGGACATCGAGCGCCGCCTCGCGGAGGCGGGGGCCGCGGACGCGGCCCCCGTCCTCCCGCCCGGCGGCCAGTACCGCTTCCGCAAGGACGGCGAGGAGCACCTCTGGACGCCGCAGCGCGTCGCGGACTTCCGCGAATCGGTGCGCGCCGGCGACTACGCGCGCTTCCACCGCTACACCGACTCCATCGACAATGACAGCGCCGTCACGCTGCGGTCGCGCTTCGCGTTCCGCGAGGGCGCGGCGGTCCCGCTCGACGAGGTCGAGCCCGTCGAGCAGATCGTGAGGCACTTCGTCGGCGGCGCGATGTCGCTCGGCTCGCTCTCGCCCGAGGCGCACGAGACGATCGCGCTCGCGCTCAACGGCCTCGGCACGATGTCCAACTGCGGCGAGGGGGGCGAGAATCCGGAGCGCTTCGGGACCGACCGCAACAGCGCGATCAAGCAGGTCGCCTCGGGGCGGTTCGGCGTCACGATCGGCTACCTGCGCAGCGCGAAGGACCTGCAGATCAAGGTCGCGCAGGGCGCCAAGCCCGGCGAGGGCGGGCAGCTCCCGGCGCGCAAGGTCGACGCCTTCGTCGCGCGCCTGCGCCACGCCAAGCCCGGCACCACGCTCATCTCGCCGCCGCCGCACCACGACATCTACTCGATCGAGGACCTCGCGCAGCTCATCCACGACCTGCGCTGCGCCAACCCCGGCGCGCGCGTCTCGGTGAAGCTCGTGAGCGAGGCGGGCGTCGGGACCGTCGCCGCCGGCGTCGCCAAGGCGCACGCGGACGTCGTCGTGGTCTCGGGCTTCGACGGCGGCACCGGCGCCGCGCCGCTCACCTCCGTCAAGCACGCCGGCGTCCCGTGGGAGCCCGGCCTCGCCGAGGCGCACCAGACGCTCGTGAAGAACGACCTGCGCGCCCGCGTGAAGCTCCAGGTCGACGGTCAGCTCCGCACCGGCCGCGACATCGTGGTCGGCGCGCTGCTCGGCGCGGACGAGTTCGCCTTCGGCACCTCGATGCTCGTCTCGCTCGGGTGCGTGCAGTGCCGCAACTGCAACCTCGACAGCTGCCCCGTCGGCATCGCCACGCAGAAGCCGGAGCTGCGCGCGAAGTTCGCGGGCCGGCCCGAGCACCTGCAGACCTACTTCCGCTTCCTCGCGCAGGAGGTGCGCGAACAGCTCGCCGCGCTCGGCTACCGGTCGCTCGCCGAGGCCCGCGGACACGCGGAGCGGCTCGTCGCGAAGGAGGGGGGATTCGACTTCGGGGACCTCTTTTCCCACGCAGAGAGCGCAGAGCTTGATTCTCACGCAGAGAGCGCAGAGAACGCAGAGAGAAATTCTCACGCAGAGAGCGCAGAGAACGCAGAGAGAAATTCTCACGCAGAGAACGCGGAGAACGCAGAGAGAAATTCTCACGCAGAGAGCGCAGAGAACGCAGAGCCCACACTCGTCACTCGTCACTCGTCACTCGTCACTTCCCCCGCTCGTTGGGCCCCCGACGACTACGACCAACGCGAGCTCGTGCCCGCGATCCTGCCCGCGCTGGAAGGGAAGGGCAGGGGAGGGGAGCCCGTCCGCCTCGCCCGCGACATCCGCAACGCGGACCGCTCCGTCGGCGCGGGGCTCTCGGGCGAGATCGTCGCGCGGTTCGGCGCGGACGGACTTCCGGACGGCTCGGTGCAGGTGGACTTCCGCGGCGTGGCGGGGCAGAGCTTCGGCGCGTTCCTCGCGCGCGGCGTGACCTTCGCGCTGCGGGGCGAGGCGAACGACTACGTCGGCAAGGGCCTCTCCGGCGGCCTCATCGCGATCCTGCCGCCCGAGGCGCGCGAGGGCGACGTCCTCGCTGGCAACGTGATCGCCTACGGCGCGACGTCGGGCGCGATCTATGTCGGCGGACGCGCGGGCGAGCGCTTCGGCATCCGCAACTCGGGCGCGACGCTCGTCGCGGAGGGGATCGGCGACCACGGCTGCGAATACATGACCGGCGGCGTCGCGCTGATCCTGGGGCCGACGGGCGTGAACTTCGCGGCGGGCATGACGGGCGGCGTCGCCTACGTCCTGGACGAGACGGGCGACCTGGACCTGAGCTGCAATCTCGACTCCGTGGACCTCTTCCCGGTCGAGGAGGGCTCGGACGACGAGGCCGCGCTGCGCGCGCTCCTCGCGGAGCACGCCGCGCGCACCGGCTCGCCCAAGGCGCGCCGCATCCTCGACGGCTGGCCCTCCTTCCGCCCGCGGTTCGTCCGCGTCTCGCCGACCGGCGGCGCCCGCCCCTGAAGGCGAAGGGGCCGGATCGCACGGCGAATCACCGGAAGTCCGAAAGGAAGCGGACGAGCGATTCGATGGTGACGGGCTTGAGCAGGAGCCCGTCGAGCGCGAGCTAGGCGAGCTCCATCGTGGCGAGGAGGAACGGCAGGAGGCGGAGGAATCCCTTCAGATGGGAGGGACGGCGCCGGGCGTCCGGCCCGGCGGGGAGGGAGAGGCTCATAGCGAGGCGAGGAATCGGGCGAGCGTGTCGGCGGTGATGGGCTTGAGGAGAAGGCCGTCGAAGCCGCGGCTGAGCGCGAGCTTGCGCGCCTCGACGTCCGCGGTCACGGCGTGGACGCGAAGCTTGGCGAGGGCCGGGTCGGCGCGGATCTCGCGGCAGAGCGCGTAGCCGTCCATCTTCGGCATCCAGAGGTCGGTGAGGACGAGGTCGAAGGGACGGCGGCGCAGCGCCTCGAGGGCCTTCGGGGCGGACGGCGCGGTCTCGACGTCGGTGATCCCGGCGCGCGCGAGGAGCGCCTTCTCGACAAGGAGGTTCACGTGGACGTCGTCCACGAGGAGGATGGACCGGACCGGCTCCGAGGACCTCTTTGCGGGGGCGCCCGCGTGGCCGCCTTCCGCGACCTCCTCCGGAGCCGCCGGCGCGGCGGTCTCGATGCCGGGCAGGACGGCGGTGAACGTCGAGCCGACGCCGGGCTCGCTCTCGAGCCGCAGCTC
>CAMNDA010000209.1 GCA_946534745.1 uncultured Verrucomicrobiota bacterium
CCCCCGCCGCGGCGGGCGCGCCCGCGGGCGCGCCCCGGCGGGACCAAGAAGGAAGGAAGAAGAGACATGCCCATCCGCCTCAATGACCTGGAAATGCCCAAGCACGTCGTCAAGGAGGAGTCCTCCGCCCGCTCGAAGACCTTCGGGCGCTACATCGCGGAGCCCTTCGAGATCGGCTATGCGCGCACGATCGGAAACTCGCTGCGCCGCGTGCTGCTCTCCTCGATCGAGGGCTGCGCCATCTCCAGCGTGAAGATCGCCGGAGCCCCGCACGAGTTCTGCTCGCTCAAGGGCGTCAAGGAGGACGTGACCGAGATCGTCCTCGCGCTCAAGAAGACGCTCGTGAAGACCGAGTCGCGCGAGCCGAAGACCGTGGTCGTCAAGCGCAAGGGCCCGTGCGAGGTCACGGCCGGCGACCTCGCCGCCGAGACGTCGGACCTGGAGGTCCTCAACCCCGACCACCACATCGCCACCGTCAACGAGGGCGCCGAGTTCGAGATGGAGGTCAAGATCACCCGCGGCCGCGGCTTCCGCCCGGCCGAGTGGGATCCGGACCCCGCCGACCCGAACGGCCGCCCGCGCCAGACCGTGATCGGCGTGATCCCGCTCGACCGCATCTACTCGCCCGTCACCCGCGTGAACTTCGACGTCGGCAACTGCCGCGTCGGCCAGCAGACCGACTACGAGCGGCTCGTGCTGGACATCACGACGGACGGCCGCGTGGACCCGGACGACGCGCTCGTCTACGCCGCGGACATCCTGCGCCACCACCTGGACGTCTTCATCAACTACAACAAGGACCTCGTCGCGGACGACGGGGAGGTCGACGCGGTGGCCGCCTCGTCGGACGACCTGCGCGCCAAGCTCTCGCTCTCGGTCAACGAGATCGAGCTCTCGGTACGCTCCGCCAACTGCCTCAACAACGCGAACATCACGACCGTCGGCGAGCTCTGCCAGAAGCAGGAGTCCGACATGCTCAAGTACCGCAACTTCGGCAAGAAGTCGCTGCTCGAGATCAAGGACAAGCTCACGCAGATGGGCCTCTCCTTCGGAATGAAGTTCGACCCCGCCCTGCTCAAGAAATAACGAAAGAGGGGGAAACCCATGCGCCACAGAAAGAACAACGTCAAGTTCGGCCGCTCCAAGTCCCACCGCGAGGCGCTCGTCGCCATGCTCGCCGTCGGGCTCGTGAAGGCCAAGTCGATCCGCACGACCGCCCGCAAGGCGAAGGTCGCGCGGTCGTTCGCCGAGAAGCTCGTCACCGCCGCCCGCAAGGGGACGCTGGCCGCGCGCCGGCAGGTCGCCGCGAAGCTTCGCGACGAGGCCGCCGCGAAGGAGCTCTTCGAGAAGATCGTCCCGATGATGGAGGGCCGCCAGGGCGGCTACACCCGCATCGTGAAGCTCGGCCAGCGCGCCGCCGACGGCGCGGAGATGGCCGTGCTCTCGTGGGTGGACGCGCCCGTCGCGAAGAAGGAGGCGGCCCCGGCCGCCGCGCCCGCCGCGGAAACCGCCGAAGCCAAGTAAGGAGAACGCGCCATGTCCCTGCAGTCCCACGACCACTTCGAACGAGTCAAGCACGTCCGCCGGCCCAAGAAGTCGACGGCGGAGCGGGCGCGCCGCCAGAAGGCGCAGAAGAAGCGCCTCGTCGCGCTCGGCATCAGCCAGGAGACGGCGGACAAGCTCCAGCCGCTGGAGATCCGCACGCTCCTCAAGCGCCCCCTGCGCGCCAAGCAGGCGCTCAAGGGCAAGGGCCTCGCGTAGCATCCGCGGAAGGGGGCGCCGCGATCGCGCCGCCCCTTTCCGCGAATGGACGCCAGTCCGGAAAACGCCCCGACGCACGGGCCGCCGCGCCACCGCGCGGCGGCCCGCCCTTTCTTCCGCTCCGCCCCGTTTCTCCGGCCTCTGCATCGGCCCCCGGCCTCTCCGTCTACCGCCGCCGCGGCGCCCGCCACCGGACGTCGGCTGGCTCGTCCGTACGCGGAATACGCCGAAGGTCGAACGCAGGTTCCCTTTTCGCGGCGGTTCGTGTAGAATCCGCCGCCATGTCCGCTGATTCCATTTCCTCATCCGCCTCCGGCGGGTCCCGCTCAACGGAGCTCGCGTCCGTCCTTTCGCTCGACGACCTCGGCGCCGGATACCGCCGCCTGCGCCTCGGCGCGCCGGCGGCGGCCGCCGCCGCCGCGCCGGGGCAGTTCGTCCACGTCCGCGTGCCGGCGCTCGACGCCTCCGCGATGCGCCGCCCGGTCAGCGTCTGCGACGCCGACCCCGCCGCGGGCGTCCTGACGCTCGTCTTCAAGATCGTCGGGCGCGGCACCGCCGCGCTCGCGACGGTGCGCGAGGGCGACCGCGTCGACCTGATGGGCCCGCTCGGCAACGGCTTCCCCCTCCCGCCCGCGGGCGCGGAGGTCCTCCTCGTCGGCGGCGGATACGGCGTCGCGCCGCTCTACTTCCTCGCGCGGAAGGTTCTCGATGGTCGGGATGGTCGAGATGGTCGAGATGGTCTTGATGGTCGAGATGGTCGGGGCGGGATTCATCTCTTCGTCGGAGGGCGCACGAAGGAGGACCTGCTGCTCCTCGACGACTTTCGCGCGCTCGGCGTGGACGTGCGCCCCGCCACGGACGACGGCTCGCTCGGCACGAAGGGGCTCGTCACCGCGCCGCTGGACACGTTCCTGGCGGAACGGTCACACGGTCGCACGGTCACACGGTCACACGGTCACGCGGTCGGACCGCGAATCCGCCGAAACGCCGAACCGTGCGACCGTCGAACCGTCCTCTACGCCTGCGGGCCGGCGCCGATGCTGCGCGCGATCGACGAGCGGGCGCAGGCGCTCGGCGCCGACGCGTGGCTCTCGCTCGACCGGAGGATGCTCTGCGGCGTGGGCGCGTGCCTCGGCTGCACGCAGGTCGTGCGCGACGGCGACGCGACGGAGACCGTCCGCGTCTGCGCGGACGGCCCGGTGTTCCCGCGGGGGCGGATCGTCTGGTAGCGTTCCCCGTCCCGGCGGGCGCGCCGGCCTCTACCAGGCGATGCGGATGCCGACGAGCAGGGTGACGCCGGTGAGGTCCATGTCGGCGCGGAGGTTGCCCAGGTCGTGCCGGTCCTTGAAGTCGATGTCGAGGTCCTTCTCCTCGGCGCTCTGGTACTTCACCTCGCCGAAGACCCGGAAGGCGGGGACGCCGATCTCGAGGCCCGCGGAGGCCCACCAGCCGACGAGGTCCGTGACGTCGTCCGTCTCGGCGACGACCTTCTTTCCGGACTTCACGTCGAAGCCCGGGATGCCGTACCAGCCGGCGCCGCCGCCGGCGTAGAGGCCGACGAGGCCGAAGAGCGGCGGCGGACGGAGCATCAGGCCCGCCTCGGCCGGGACGATCGCGAGCTCGTCCGCGACGAGCGTGCCGGACGAGCCGACGAACTTGAACTCGTCGAAGTCGTTCGCGTAGCCGCCGCGCACCAGGAGCGAGACGCACGGGAAGAAGTCGAACTCGAGCTGCGCGCCGTAGACGAGGCTTTCGTCGAGAGCGTCGGTGTCCATCTTGCCGACGTAGGCGCCGATGCCGGCCGCGCGCGCCGCGACGGCGGCGAGGAGGACGAGGAGGGTGAGGGCTCGCTTCATGGAAGGTCGGGGGTTGGAGGTGGAAGGATAAGGTTGAACGGTTGAAGGGGTTGAAAGGTTGAATGGCTGAAGGCCTTCGGCATTCGGTATTATTGCAGAAGGGCCGGGAGGCCGAAGGCGAGGATGACGAGGAGGAGAAGCCCGAGCAGGACGTGCCAGGCGCGGACGACGATGTGGGCGGTCCGCATCCGGATCGGGATGAAGTCGAACCACACGATGTACTCCTGGCCGCACTCGCTGCAGCGCAGGTTCTTCATCGAGCCGGGGGGGAAGCGGAGCCAGCGGGGGCGGTTCCACTTCCAATGCTCGTGACCATGGCAGTAGGGGCAGTGCATCGGCTAGATCCTCCTCTCGGAATGTTCGCCGCTCTCGCGGGCGCGGACGGGCGGGACGAGCGTCGCGAACAGGTCGTCCAGCGTCTCGGCGCGGCGGATGAGGCGCGGCGAGCCGTCGGGCATGACGAGCCACTCGGCGCTGCGCAGCTTGCCGTTGTAGTTGAAGCCCATCGCGTGGCCGTGCGCGCCGGCGTCGTGGATGGCCAGGAGGTCCCCCGGCTCGAGGCGCGGCAGCGCGCGGTCGATCGCGAACTTGTCGTTGTTCTCGCAGAGCGAGCCCGTGACGTCGTAGGTTTCGTCGCAGGGCGCGTTCTCCTTGCCGAAGACGGTGATGTGGTGGTAGGCGCCGTACATCGCGGGGCGCATGAGGTTCGCCATGCACGCGTCGAGCCCGGCGTACTTCTTGTAGGTGTCCTTGATGTGCAGGACGCGCGAGAGGAGCCAGCCGCACGGGCCGGTGATCGTCCGCCCGCACTCCATGCAGAGGCGCGGGGGCCTCAGGCCGTTCCTCACGAGGATGTCCTCCATCTCGCGCCGGATTCCGGCCGAGACGGCGGCGAGGTCGACCTCGTCCTCCTCCGGTCGGTAGGGGATGCCGATGCCGCCGCCGAGGTCGACGAACTCGAACTCGATGCCGAGCGTGCGCGAGAGCTGGGCGACGAGCGTGAAGACGATGCGGGCGGTCTCGACGAAGTAGTCGGCCTTGCGCTCGTTGGAGGCGACCATCACGTGGATGCCGAAGCGCTTCGCCCCGAGCTCCTTCATCGCGTGGTATCCCTCGAACATCTGCTCGGGCGTGAAGCCGTACTTGGCCTCCTCGGGGCGGCCGATGATCGCGTTGCCCTCCTTGGCGCGGCCGGGGTTG
>CAMNDA010000210.1 GCA_946534745.1 uncultured Verrucomicrobiota bacterium
CCCCGCCGCGCGCACCAATCTCGCCGCCGCGGCGGGGCGCATCCCCGCGCTGCGCGACGCGTCGCGCGACGCCGCGCTGCGCGCGCGATTCGACGGCAAGGCGCCCGACGAACTCCTGCAGACCCTCTTCTCGGACCAGCGCGCCGCCTACGCGCGGGCCGCCCGCGCGCTCGCCGACCCCTCGCCCGCGCGCATCGGCGCGCTCGAGGACGCCGCCGGCGCGCAGCGCGCCGCCGCCGAGACGTGGACGCCGGTCCTCGAAGCGCTCCGCCGCGAACTCCTGCCGCAGCTCACCAACGAGGTCGAGCGCGCGGCGGCCGAGCGGTCCCTCGTCGAGGCGTCCGACCGCTCCGTCGCCGCCGCGGACGCGCTCGAGGGGCTCGACCCCGGCGCGCTCGCGATGATGCGCCAGTCCGATGGCGTCCTCTTCGGGCTTCTCGCGGCGGCCGCCCCGCCGCCGAAGCTGCTCGACTTCGCCATCGACGCGCAGAGCAACGCCCTCGCGCGCGTCGCCGACGCTTCGCGCATCCGCACGCCCGTCGAGGAGCAGGGCGCCGCCATCGGGCTCTTCGACCGCTTCGCCTCCGTCATCCAGCAGTGGCTCCAGGAGAACCCCGTCCCCGACGCCGCGCAGGACCTCGCCGCGCCGACCCCCTCAGGCGCGCCGGGCGCGCCAGCTCCCCCAACGGGGGAGCCGGCTTCGCCGATGTTCGACGAGGTCGCGCCCGCCGAAGGGGGTTCGGGGGCAAAGACCCCGTCGGTTGCGGAGGAGATCCAGCGGCTCTGCGACGAAACCCGCGGCACGCACCTGCTCCTGCGCACGGCGGCGCCCACGCCCGACGGCGTCCTTCCCGAGGAGCGGCGCCCCGACGCCGAGGCCTCGCTCGCCAACATGCTCCGCATCCGCGAACTGCTCAACCCGCCGCAGCAGAACCAGCAGAATCAACAGCAGAATCAACAGCAGCAGCAACAGCAGCAGCAACAACAACAGCAGCAGCAGGACCAGCAGCAGTCCCAGGATTCGCAGGATTCCCAGAAGCAGGAAGCTCAGCAGCAGGAATCCCAGCAACAGGACGCCCAGCAGCAGGATTCCCAACAGCAGGACGCCCAGCAGCAGAACGCACAGGAGCAGGAGGCCGAGGAAAAGGAGGCCCAGGCCGCGCAGCGCTCCGAGGACGAGGCCGAGAAGGCGGACGAGGAGCTGCTCGCGCGCATCCTCGAGGCGGAGAAGCGCCGCGCCGACGAGCGCCGCCGGCGCCAGCACGACCTTCCTCCCCGCCCCGGCGTCCGCGACTGGTAGCTCCGGGGCCGGCGCGGCTACTGGAAGGGAACCTTCCTGCGGGCGTTGGGCCCTTCGGGAACGAACTCGTAGGTCTTGAGGATCTCGACGGATCCGTTGCCGCCGCAGGCGGAGCAGACGACGGGCTGCTGGACGGTGCCCTTCCATTCGGTCCACCGGCCGCGGCCTCCGCATTTCTCGCAGGTCTTCTGCGCCTTGATCGTCGTCTTGAACGATCCGCCGCGCGCGCGGAGCCAGAGCGGAAAGACATGGTCGGCGTTGAGGTAGTTGATGCCGAACGTGCGGAAGTAGACGTCCGGGGCGTCCGGCTCCTTTTCGCCCCCGTCCCCGGCGCCGGCCGCCTCCGGGCGCTCGGCGCGGTCGGCGCGCCAGTGGAAGCGGCGCAGGCGCTCGACGTTGCGCTTGCGCTCCCAGCCGTCTCCGCCGAAGACCTCGCGCCGATAGTCGTTCGTGACCGTGTGGACGCCCCGCGGAACGAGAACGCCGCGAAGCTTCTGCCCGACGACGAGCGAGCCCTGCTTGTCCGTCCCGCCGAAGAAGACGACCGCGTCGGAGCCGTCCTCGAGATCGCTCCCCGCGCGGCGGTCGGCGGGGACGAGCCGGCGGACGAGCCAGAGCTCCCGGTCGGGGTCGAGCAGCTCGGCGAGGGAGAAGGAGTAGACCTGCTCCGCGGAGGGATCCGCGGCGCGGGCGCGGGCGGCGGCGGCCCTGGCCGCGCTCGCCGCGCTCTTCGCGGCGGAGGCGGCCTGCGCGGCGAGCTTCGCGCGGATCTCGGGGGCCTTCGCGCGGCCGCAGACGCCGGAGAGCTTCCCGGGGGAGGTGCTGTAGACGACGAGGTCGTCGCGCTGCACGATCTCCATGAACTCGCGGATCGCGTGCACGCGGATGTCCGACGGGCAGTCCTTCCAGACGAACTTCTCGCTCTCCGCCCCCGCCGCGAGCAGCAGGGTCGGAACAAGCGCGAGGAGGGCGGCGAAGCATTTCACGGGGCTGCATTCTAGCAGGTACCCGCGCCGGTCGCAACCGTCCGTCGCCGCGGGCGCGTTTTGCGCTTGCGAGCGGGCGGGCGGGCGTGTAGAATGCGCAGGCATGGAACGCGGGCGGCGGCGCGAGGCCGCGCGCCTCGTTCGACCGCTTCCGCGCCGTGAGCCAGCTCCCCGTCATCCTCTCCGTCCTGAAGGCCCTCCTGCAGATCGTCCTGCTGGCGGTGCCGCTGTACTACCTGCTGAAGTTCCTGCGCCGCTCGCGCGGATTCCCGATCCTCGCGGGACTGCTCGCGGTCCTGCTCGCCCTCTACACCGGCGCGGTCCTCCTCGATCTCGACGTGCTGCGCTACATCCTGGGCAAGGGCGTCGTCTGGATCCCGACCCTTCTCGTCGTCGTCTTCCAGCCCGAGCTGCGCCGCATCTTCGCGAACATCGGCGGCACGCACGTCCGCGCCGCGCTGCGCAAGGAGACCGCCGCCGGCGTCGTCTCGCAGCTCGCGAAGGCGGTCGAGGCGCTGCAGGAGGAGAAGATCGGCGCGATCCTCGCGATCGAGCGCGAGGAATCGCTCGCGCCGTTCACGACGGGCGGCCGCTGGATCGACGCGCCGGTGAACGCGGAGCTTCTGCTCACCGTCTTCTACCCCGGCACCGCGCTGCACGACGGCGGCGTGATCGTCCGCGGAGACCGCATCGCGTGGGCCGGCTGCATCTTCCCGCTCGCGATGGACGAGCGCCGCCGCGCGTTCGGCACGCGGCACCGCGCCGCGGTCGGCCTCTCGGACCGGTCCGACGCGATCGTCGTCGTCGTCTCGGAGGAGACCGGACGCGTGTCCGTCGCCTACCGCGGCGAGCTGCTGCGCGGCGTAAGCCACAACTCGCTCGTCCAGATCCTCGGCGCGGCGTTCGAGTCGGCCGAGGCACGCCCGGCGGAGCTCGCCGCCGCCGCGGAGGGCGAGGAGGGCGGCGCGCCGGACCGCATCGCGCGCGCGATCGAGGCGGCGAAGGAGGACTTCTAGGATGGAGAACCAGAACGACACGCCTCGCTCCGGGCCCTTCGGGCGCCTGCTCTCCCTCGCCGGCCGTTGCGCGCGCCCGTTCGAGCGCGTCGCGCGCCGGCTGCTCGGCCCCAACGGAGACCTCAAGGTCCTCGCCGTCGTCCTGGCGGCGATCCTCTACTCGATCGTGCGTCCGGCCGCGGCGGGCATCGAGCGGACGGTCTCCGTCCCGGTGCGCGTGCTGCCGCAGGGCGGCTTCACGGTCGTCGGCTTCTCTCCGTCGGCGGTGTCCGTGACGCTGCGCGGGACGGCGGAGGACTTCACGGCGTTCGACGCGGAATCGCTCCGGGCGGACCTGCGTCCGAAGCCGGCCGAAGGCGTCCTCTCGGAGGTCGTCGCCATCGGTCCGAAGAACGTCACGAACGTCCTCGCCAAGCTCGACAAGATCCGCGTCGTCGGCGTCGCGCCGGAGGCGATCGCCGTCGAGTACGACTACATGTCGGTGAGCGAGACGAAGGACTTCATCGCCCGCCCGCAGCTGACCGGCCTCGACAAGCTGCGTGGGACCGCGTCGGTCTCCGAGGAGTCCCTCGAGCATCTCGCGAACCGCTCCGTGCGGATCTACGGGTCGGAGAAGAAGCTGCGCGCGCTCAAGGACAAGGGGATCCGCCTGCCCACGGACCCGATCGACGTCGTCGGAAAGACGGAGAGCTTCGACGTCGACGTCGCGATCCGCCCACCAGAGGATTCGGGCATCACGCGGGTCGAGCCGGACCACGTCCGCGTCCACGTCGTCGTCGAGATCGAGAAGGACCCCGATTCGGAGTCCATCCACGTTTCCGATCCGATCCGGCTCTCGACGGACGACGCCGAGGCCCCGCGGCCGCCGGCCAAGTCCGCGGAGACGCCGGAGGCGCCTTCCGAGGGGAGTCCGGCGGCCGCCCCCGGCGAGGCGCAGGAGGAGAACCCTCCGGTAGAGGCGGATTCCGCGGAGGAGCCGCGGGCGGAGGAGGATCCCGCCGCCCCGGCCGCCAACCCCTGACCTCGCCGGCCTTGCTCGGCACACCCTCAACGTTCCGCCCCGAATGCCCGTCGACGACTACAATCCCGACATCGCCCGCCGAGACCTGAAGTACTACATCTTCGACTGGGACGACAACATCCTGCGGATGCCGACCTACATTCATCTGGAGCGGCGCCTGCGGGACGGATCGTGGGTGCCGCACCTGGTGTCGACCGCGCTCTTCTCCGTCATCCGCAACGACACGGTGAACTACCGTCCGCCGCAGGGCGACTGGGAGAAGGCGTTCGTCGAGTTCCGCGACCCCGCCGAGCGCACGGAGAGCAAGTTCCTCGCCGACGCGCGCACCGCCATCGACCGCCTGCTCGAGGGCGTCGAGAAGCAGCCGCCCTCCTTCAACACCTTCCGCAGGATCCTGCGCGAGGGGCGCATCTTCGCGATCGTCACCGCGCGCGGCCACGACCCCGCCACGCTGCGCAAGGGCGTGGAGATGTTCATCGACCGGATCCTCTCCGACGCCGAGAAGGCCGAGATGGTGCGCAACCTGCGCGGCTGGATCGTCTGCTACGAGGGCGAGGACGCCAACGCGGCGCTGACGGACGAACAGGTCGTCGACAACTATCTCTCGATGAACCGCTACCACGCCGTCACCAACCCCGCGTTCATCGCGGCGGTGAAGGCGCAGGGCACGCCCGGCGCGGAGAAGTCCGAGACGCGCAAGCAGTTCGCGATCCTCGACTTCCTCGAGTGGCTCTTCCGGATGATCGAGCGCATCGGCGCGCGCAAGCCGATCTCCGTCGGCTTCTCCGACGACGACCCGGGCAACGTCGCGGCCGTGGCGGACTTCATCCGCCACAACCTCGCCGAGCGGTTCCCGTCGGTGAAGTTCGTCGTCTACGACACGTCCGACCCCGACGTCGAGAAGGGGCACAAGCTCGTCGTGTCGGGGCAGCTGCCGCTCTTCTAGCGCAGGCCGAGCGCGGCGCGGACGGCGTCGACCCGGTCGAGGCGCTCCCAGGGGAACGCCTCGCGGCCGAAGTGGCCGCCGCTCGCGGTGTCGCGGTAGGTCCAGCCGCTCGGCGCGAGGAGCCCGAGCGCGGCGACGAGACGGCCGGGACGGAAGTCGAAGACCTCGCCGCTCTCGAGCATCGCGACGGCCTTCTCCTCCGTGGCGCCGCCCTTCTCCGTGCCGAAGAACTGCACGCGAACGCTCGTCGGCGCCGCCACGCCGATCGCGTAGCTCACCTGGATCTCGCAGCGGTCCGCCGCGCCGGCGGCGACGAGGTTCTTCGCGGCGTAGCGCGCGTAGTAGGCCGCGGAGCGGTCGACCTTGCTCGGATCCTTGCCCGAGAAGGCGCCGCCGCCGTGCGGGCACGCGCCGCCGTAGGTGTCCACGACGATCTTGCGCCCGGTGAGGCCGGAGTCGCCGGCGGGGCCGCCGACGACGAAGCGCCCGGTCGGGTTGACGTGGAACTTCGTGGCGGGAACCAGCATCCCGGTGTCCGCGAGCTCGTCGCGCACCACGGCCTCGATCGCCGGGCGGATGTCGCGGTCGATGTTCGGCTCGTCCGTCGTCTGGTGCGAGAGCACGATCGCGTCGATCCGGACCGGGCGGCCGTCCTCGTACACGACGCTCACCTGGCTTTTCGCGTCGGGGCGCAGCCACGGGATGCGGCCGGACCTGCGCTCGTCCGTGAAGCGGCGCATCAGGCGATGCGCCCAGGCGATCGGCGCGGGCATGAGCTCCGGCGTCTCGCGCACGGCGTAGCCGAACATCATCCCCTGGTCGCCCGCGCCCTGCTCGTCGGCGGAGCCGCGGTCGACGCCCTGCGCGATGTCGGGCGACTGCGCGCCGAGGCGGTTCTGGTAGTCGAAGGTCCGCCAGTCGAAGCCCTCCTCGGGCCGGTCGTAGCCGATGTCGCGGACGACGCCGCGCGCGATCGTCTCGGGATCGAGCCTCGGCAGGACGTGCTTCGAGATCTCGCCGAGGTTCGCGCAGAAGCGCGGGCCGACGAACGTCTCGGCCGCGACGTGCGCGGCGGGGTCGACCGCCAGCGCGGCGTCGAGGATGGCGTCGCTGATCTGGTCGGCGACCTTGTCGGGGTGGCCCTCCGAGACGGCCTCGGAGGTGAAGACGTAGCGTTGCATGTTTTT
>CAMNDA010000211.1 GCA_946534745.1 uncultured Verrucomicrobiota bacterium
CGCGCGGCCGCGGGCCGAGTTCGCGCTCGTGTCGGAATCGAAGGACGCGATCGCGATCGAGATGGCGATCGACGTCTCCGGCTCGATGATGGCGCTCGACTTCTCGACCGAGAAGGAGCCCGAGAGGACGCGCCTCGACGTGGTGAAGGAGACGTTCCGCGACTTCGTCGCCGCGCGGCCGGACGACCTCGTCGGGCTCGTCGCGTTCGGCGGGTTCGCGACGACGCGCTGCCCGCTCACGGCGGACCACGACGCGCTCCTGGCGGTGCTCGCCGAGACGCGGGTGCCGGGCTCGGACGGCGAGCCGATCGAGGAGGGCGAGGCGGAGACGGCGATCGGCGACGGCCTCGCGATGGCGTGCGCGCGCCTGGCGGCGGCGACGAACGTCGCGACGAGGATCGCGATCCTGCTCTCCGACGGCGTGAACAACTACGGCATCGCGACGCCGGCCGAGGCGACGGCGCTCGCGAAGCGGCGGGGGATCAAGGTCTACGCGATCGGCGTCGGGACGACGGGCCCCGTGCCCTTCCCGGCGATCGACGCGCGCGGCCGGCGCGTCCGCACGCGCGGGTACGGCGAGATCGACGAACGGGCGCTGCGTCGCATCGCGACCGAGACGGGCGGGCTCTACTTCAACGTCCGCACCAAGGGCGCCCTGCAGGACGCCCTCGCGAAGATCGACGAGCTGGAGAAGACGGCGGTCGAGGTCGAGCGCCGCGTCCGCCGCGAGGAGCGCTTCGCCCCATGGCTCTGCGCCTCCCTCTCCCTTCTCTGCCTCGGCCTCCTCCTCGCCGGCCCTGGCCGTCGCTCCCTCGTCTGACCGCCCTCGTCCGACCGGGACCTCGTCTGGCCATGCGCCCGACCGCCTTCCACGAATTATCGCATGGCGGAATCAAACGGGAAGCACGGATGGTCGAGGAGACTGAGGCCGCTCCATAAGTCTCATTCCGCGCCCTCCGCCGACTCCGCGTGAGGGTTCTTCGCGGCTTCGCGCGCGAGGGCGCGGAGCCCGGGACAGGTGCGGAAAGAGTCGGGGTTGCGCCAGGAGACGGGGAACTCGCGGCACTGCGCGGGCTTGGCGGCGTGGACGCGACAGAGGCCGTCCTCGCCGAGCATCTCGCAGGAACCGTCCGCGTGGTCGCGCAGGACGAGCGAGCGACGATCGGGCGCGAGGAGCGCATGCTCGTCGAGGAACGTCCGCTCGTCCATTCCCAGCGCGGCGGCGAGCGCCGCGCTCTCGCCTTCGCGCAGCCGCACGAGCCCGCCGGGGATTCGGCAGCACGCGCCGCAGCGGCGGCAACGGAAGCGCGAGAGATCTGGAGTCATCGCGGGACGGGCGGGTCTGCGCGCCCGATGCTACGGGCGGGGAACGGCATGCTAGCGAGCGGGCTTCGCGGCGGGCATCGGCATCCAGAGGCAGAGGCGGTTGCGCATCTCGTAGAGGTTGCCGGCGGAGGCGAAGTCGCAGACGGCGGTCCCGTCGTCGAAGCGGTAGGCGAAGAAGATTCCCTTCGGGGGCTTGACGGGCCTGCCGCCGACGGGCCGGAAGGGCGCGTCCACCGCCCCGAGGCGGGAGTCCTGCGCCAGCACGAGCGGTCCGCGTTGGAGGGCGAAGCGCCGGGAGGCGTCAAAGGCCTCGATGACGCGCACGTTCATATCGAACTCCAGTTCCACGCGGTCGCCCTTCTTCCAGACGCGGTCGAGGCGCAGGTAGCCGGCCTTGACGCCCTTCACCGGCTTGCCGTTGAGCCGCGCCACCGTCCGTGCGCCGCTCCAGGCGGGGATGCGCAGGCGCAGCTCGAACTTGTCGGCGGGGGCGGACCGGATCTCCACCCGGACCTTCCCCTCGCGTGCGTAGTCGCCGGCGATGGAGAGTTCGCACGCCGCGCCGCCGCCCAGGGGAACCCGGCACCGGTTCGGCTCGTAGAGCAGCACCGTCGCGCCGGCGTCGTGGGCCATCACGGCGACGTAGGGCGCCAGCGCCAGCCCCATCGGCCCCTGCGCCACGCAGCAGTCCTCGCCGTATCCGGGGATCTGGTCGTAGGCCCGCTGGCGCCAGCCCTTTCCGGCCAGCGGTCCGACCGGATTGAGGTGCGCCCACCAGGCGCCGTCGGGCGCCATCGCGCCGGCGATGCCGTTGTAGAGCGTGCGCTCCAGCTCGTCGGCGATCTCGGGCTCGCCGGTCACCGAGAGCAGCTGCATCGAGAACTTGACCCAGGTCGCCGCGACGCAGGTCTCGCCCAGCCCGCGGCCGTCGTCCCGGAGCTGCGCGTAGCGGCCGTCGCACCAGTACTCCCCCCAGGTGTCCTTGCCGCCGCCCATGCCGTTGACGAAGATCTCGGTGTCGCGCACCGACTTCCAGTAGAGCCGCGCGGCCTCGAGGCAGCGCTCTTCGCCCGTCTCGCGGTAGAGCTCGAGCGCGCCGTCGAAGCAGGCGGTCATCTCGTAGGCCTTGCCGTTGCCGATGTGCCGGGGCGGCACGCCGGCGAGCGCGGCGTCGTAGACGTTGCAGCGCTTGGAGCAGCCGCTTTCGTAGATCGCCTTCGCGAAGGCGAGCGCGTCGGGGTCGCCGCTCAGGCGCGCGGTCTGCACCACGGCCCCCAGGATGGAGCTCGCGGCCAGCCCCTCGTGCCAGCCGAAGTCGGCCAGGGGCCTTCCGCTCGCCTTCACCTGCGCGGCGAGGGCCAGGACGTGCCGCCGCAGCGCCTCCACCGCCTTCGGGTCGTTCCGGACCTCCAGGCAGTAGTCCGCCAGGCCGACGGCGACGTACTTGCGGCCCCAGATGTCCCAGTCCTGCGTCTGCTTGGCGGCGGGGTAGCTGGAGATGCACCCCGACTTATCCGCCGCGCGGACAATGTCGCGAACCGTTTCGTCGAGCGCCTTGCGCAGCGCCGCGCTGCCGGTGGCGCGCCAGGCGTAGATGGCGCTACGAATGATCTTTCCCCAGAACTCGCAGCGCCAGCGCCCGTCGTCCTCGCTCCGGCTGAAGAATGGCTCCGTGAGGTGTTTCCAGCGGATCTTCTCGAGGCGCCGCTTCACGCACAGCGCCAGCCGGTCGCCCAGGAAGCCGCCGAATTTCATCGCGCCGGCCGGCAGCGGCCGCAGAACGTCTTGC
>CAMNDA010000212.1 GCA_946534745.1 uncultured Verrucomicrobiota bacterium
GCATCGCCGTCGTCCGCACCGCCGAGCTCGGCGTCGGCGTCGACCGCCCCGAGGACGTCCAGACCGTCGAGGCGCTGATGCGCGAGCGCGGCCTCGCCTAGCGCGCGCGAGGTTGCCCCCGCGCGCGGGTTCTGCTAGAATCGGCGGCGTTTCCGACCTCCACGCCATGCCCACGACCGAAAAAAGAACCGCGGTGCGCACCGTCTCGACCGGCGGCGACTTCGCCGTCTCGTGGGGCCCGAAGAGCCCGCTCGCGCTGATGGCGGGCCCCTGCGTCATCGAGTCGCGCGCACACTGCCTCGGACTCGCCCGCAGGCTCGCCGCGCTCGCCGACCGCCTCGGCATCCCCCTCGTCTTCAAGGCCTCGTTCGACAAGGCCAACCGCTCGTCGCTCGAGGGCTACCGCGGCCCCGGGATCGACGCCGGGCTCGACATCCTCGCCGAGGTGCGCGAGGAGACGGGTCTCCCGGTTCTCACCGACATCCACGAGCCCTGGCAGGCCGAGCGCTGCGCCAAGGCGGGTATCGACGTGATCCAGATCCCCGCGTTCCTCTGCCGCCAGACCGACCTGCTGCTCGCCGCGGGCGAGACGGGCCGCGTCGTGAACGTGAAGAAGATGCAGGGCATGGCGCCCGAGGCGATGGCGCAGGTCGTCCGCAAGATCGAGTCGACCGGAAACCGCCGGATCGTCCTCACGGAGCGCGGCGAGAGCTTCGGCTACGCCAACCTCGTCGCGGACATGCGCAACCTGATGGTGATGCGGGCGCTCGGCTACCCCGTCGTCTTCGACGCCACGCACAGCGTCCAGCGCCCCGGCGCGCTCGGCTCCGGCAGCGGCGGCGACTCGAGGTGGGCCCCCGCGCTCGCCCGCGCGGCCGTCGCGACCGGCGCGTGCGACGGCGTCTTCCTCGAGACGCACGAGACGCCCGCCAGGGCGCTCTCCGACGCCGCCAACTGCATCGCGCTCTCCGCCGTCGGCCCGCTCTGGAAGCAGCTCGCCTCCATCGCCGCGGTCGTGCGCGCCGCGCCCGAGCCGCGCGTCGAGCTCGTCCCGGCGCCGAAGGCGCGGAAGGGAGGCGCCCGATGAGGCGGCGCGCCCTCCTCCCCGCCCTGCTCGCGCTCGCCGCCCTCGCCGGCGGCGCGCTCGCGCAGCTCGACGTCGCCGCGACCGGCGACCAGCGCGTCTCCAACCTGCGCCTCCCGCTGCAGCGCCACCCGAACGGCCGCGTCAAGGAGCTCTTCCTCGCGAAGGAGGGCGAGATGACGCCGGACGGGCGCTTCGTCGTCGACGGCGGCATCCTCGTGCTGCTCCTCGACGAGGACGGCGCCACCAACGGCGTCGGCCGCGGCGTGCGCGGCTGGTACGACCGCGCCAGCAACCGCGCCGAGTGCATCGGGCCGGTCTCGCTCGAGCTCCGGACCAAGGGCGTCCTCCTCGAGGGGACGAACATGGTCTGGGACAGCGCCGCGAACCTCCTCGCCATCCGCACCAACGCCGTCCTCACCCTGAGCCGCGGCGGCAAGAGCGCCGTCGAAGCCCTCCAGAAGAAACCCACCGCAAGATGAAACGCCTCCTCCCCGCCCTCTTCGCCGCGGCGCTCCTCGGCGCCGCGCTCGCCCCCGCCGCCGGAAACCCGCTCGCCGGGCGCAAGCGCCCCGCGAACGCGGCGCCGACCGTCATCACGTCCGACCAGCTCGAGTTCGACTACCAGAACTTCGTCGCGCTGTTCGACGGCCACGTCGTCGTGAAGGACCCCGAGTTCACGCTCAAGACCGACCGCATGCTCGTCACGTTCGAGAACTCCAACGACGTGAAGCGCGTCGACTGCATCGGCAACGTCGACATGGTGAGCGACGACATCCACGCCCGGTGCGGCCGCGCGGTCTACACGCGCGAGAACGCGCTCGTCGTCATGTCCGACGAGCCGGTCGTCACGAAGGGCCCCGACCAGCGCGTCGCGGGGCAGGTCATCAACATCTGGCTCGACGACGAGCGCGTCGAGGTGAAGAACGGCGCCGCCGTGGAGGCCCGCCCGAACTCCTTCAAGAAGCCCGCCGCCGGCGGGGACGCGAAGTAGGGGCCCGGCGATGGACGGCACCACGGAGGATCGCAAGCCGGAGGCCGCGCCCGCCGCCGCGGGCGCCCGCCACACGCTCGAGGCGGAGGGACTCTTCAAGACCTACAAGGGGCGCACCGTCGTGCGCGGCGTCACGATCCGGGTCGACAAGGGCGAGGTCGTGGGCCTGCTCGGGCCGAACGGCGCCGGCAAGACGACGAGCTTCTACATGATCCTCGGGCTCGTCCGCCCCGACAAGGGCCGCGGCCGCATCCTCTTCAACGGGACGGACGTGACGCGCTACCCGGTCTACCGTCGCGCGCGCGCGGGCCTCGGCTACCTCGCGCAGGAGCCCTCGATCTTCCGCAAGCTCACCGTGGAGCAGAACATCTGGGCGATCCTCGAGACGACCGACCTCCCGCACGCGGACCGCAGGCGGCGGCTCGACGAGCTGCTCGAGCGGTTCGACCTCGCGAAGGTCCGCAAGCAGTGGGCCTACACGCTCTCGGGCGGCGAGCGCCGCAAGCTCGAGATCGCGCGGTCGCTCGTGCAGAACCCCTCGGTCCTGATGCTCGACGAGCCGTTCGCCGGCGTCGACCCGGTCGCCGTCGAGGGCATCCGCTCGATCGTCGGCGACCTCAAGTCCGACGGCATCGGCATCCTCATCACGGACCACAACGTGCGCGAGACGCTCTCGATCGTCGACCGCGCCTACATCCTCATCGACGGCACGGTGATCAAGGAGGGCAGCCCCGACGACATCATCGCCGACCGCGTCGTCCGCGAGCGCTACCTCACCGAGGACTTCCACATGTAGCGTCCTTGCCTCCGCCGCGGCGTTCTGGTAGAATGCCCGGCGTCGCGCACCCCCCGCGGCCGCCGCGCCGCGCGCCCCCTCCGATTTCCGAAACCCCGAACCCAGGAGACACCCATGTCCACCGAGATCACCATCCGCCACGTCAAGCTCAGCGTCGCCCTCCAGAACGCCGCGTCGAAGAAGGCCGAGAAGCTCTCCGCCGACTACCCCGCCGTCGAGCACGTCCGCATCGTCTTCGACGAGGAGGGCCACAAGTACGTCGTCTCGCTCGCCGTCCAGGGCGGGCAGAAGACCACCGTCGGCGCCACCGCCAAGGACGCGGACGCGACGGCCGCCCTCAACGCCGTCTTCGACAAGGCCAACGCGCAGCTCCGCCGCGCCTCCAAGAAGCGCCAGGAAGTCCGCAAGTAACGGAACCGCCCCACGTGACGATCACCAAGGAGCTCACGCTCGTCAACAAGTACGGCATGCACGTCCGCCCCGCGGGCGCGCTCGCCAAGGCGTGCCAGAAGTACGCCTGCGACGTCACCGTCTCCAACGCCGGCAACTCCGTCTCCGGCAAGAGCGTCCTCGGCCTCATGACGCTCGAGGCGCCCGTCGGGACCGTCCTCACCGTGACCGCCGCGGGGGACGACGCCGACCTCGCGATGGCCGAGATCGAGGAGCTCGTCCGCAACCACTTCGGCATCGCCGACGAATAGCCGCCGCCCATGCACCGCCCCCTCCTCCCCCTCCTCCTCGCCGCGGCCGCGCTCGCCGCCGGCTGCGCCAGCACCGTCGCGATCCGCACCGAGCCCGCCGGGGCCCGCGTCCGCTGGCGCGGCGAGGGCCGCGCGTCCTTCCGCTGGCGGGACGCCCCCTCCCCCGCCCCGACCACGCTCGACGGCGTCTACTACGGCCGCATCTCCGTCTACGCGATCTGGCCCGACGGCGCCGAGTCGCAACACCGCGAGGTCGTCCTCTCCAACTGGCGCGACCCCGAGCCGGTCGTCCTGCGCCCGGATCCCTCGATCCCGCGCCGCACGGCCGCCGCGCCCGCGCCGTCCGGCCCCGGCGCCCGCCCCGCCGGCTACGTCTCCGCGCCCGCGTTCGACCGGCGCTCGGTGCAGAAGGGCGGCGCGCTCGCCGAGCTGCCGCCCCCGGAGCTCGAGCTGCCGCCCCCGCCCGCGGAGGACTAGCCCCGCGCCGCCGATGGCCACGCCGCGCGCCGTCGCCTTCCTCGAGTACGTCCCGCTGCGCCTCGCGGTGGGCCTCGTCGACCTCCTGCCCGTCGGCACCGCCCTCGCCCTCGCCCGCGGCTTCGGCCGCGCGACCTGGGCGCTGCTGCGCAAGCGCCGCCGCACCGCGACGGAGAACGTCCTCCTCGCCGGCCTCGCCGCCGACCGCGCGGAGGCCGAGCGCATCGCGCGCGCGTCGTTCGAGAGCTTCGCGATGCTCTCCGTGGAGTCGCTCAAGGCGTCGAGGCTCCTCACTCCCGAGTCCGCGCCGGAGCACGTCGCCTACGAGGTCCCGCCCGAGACGTGGGCGCTCTTCGAGAAGCCCGGCCAGCCCGTCATCCTCGCCTCCGCGCACCTCGGCAACTGGGAGCTCTCCGGCCACCTCATCTCGTTCACGAAGCCGCTCGTCGCCGTCGCGCGAAACCTCGACAACCCCTACGCCCAGCGCTTCCTGCGCCGCCGCAACCCGCGCCGCCGCATCGAGATCGTCGCGAAGCACAGCAAGGACCGCCTCGCGCTGCTGCGCCCGCTGCGCACCGGCAAGCTCCTCGGACTCATCTGCGACCAGCACGCCGCGAGCAACGGCGTCGTCGTGCCGTTCTTCGGCCATCCCGCGAGCACCGTCGCCTCGCCCGCGCGCCTGCACCTGGCGACCGGCGCGCCGATCGTCTTCGGCGTGTGCTTCCGGACCGGACCGATGAAGTTCCTGATGGCCGCCTCCGAGCCGATCCGCGTCGAGCCGACCGGCGACCGCGAGGCCGACGTCCGAGCGATCACGCTCGCGATCAACGAGGTCGCGGAGCGCTTCATCCGCCGCTTCCCCGAACAGTACCTCTGGGCCCACCGCCGCTGGCGGAAGCCCGCGAAACCGACATGAGCAGGACACGCATCTTCATCGACGGCAGCGCCGGCACGACCGGCCTGCGCATCCGCGAACGCCTCGCCGCGCGCGAGGACCTGGAGCTGCTCGCGCTCCCCGAGGAGCGCCGCAAGGACCCCGCCGCGCGTGCCGAGGCGCTCGACGCGGCCGACGTCGCCTTCCTCTGCCTCCCGGACGCCGCCGCGGTCGAGGCCGTCTCGCTCGTTCGCAGCGAATCGACCGCGATCATCGACACCTCCACCGCCCACCGCACC
>CAMNDA010000213.1 GCA_946534745.1 uncultured Verrucomicrobiota bacterium
GCGGCGAGATCTCCGCGCCGGCCCCCGCCACCGTCACTCCGGCGAAGAGCGGGACGCCGGCGTTCCGCGCGAGGACGTCCGCGAGCGGCGTCCCCGGGTCGCCGTCGACCGGCGTGCCGGCGTCGTCCGAAAGCTGGACGAGGAAGAGCCCTGCGTCGTCGAGCAGCACATCGTGCTTCCGGCCCCAGAGCGAGGTGCCGCCCGCGGCCTGCGCGTAGAGGCGGATCTCGACCGTCCGGCGCTTCTCCGCGAGCGCGAACCCCTGCGCGTCGCGCAGCGCGCCCTGGTAGACGAACCCCGCCACGGCGTTCTCGGGATGGCCAACCTCGACGAACGTCTTCGGGAGGACCTTTCCGCTCGCGACGATCCAGTTCTCGCCGAGCGCGGCGGCGAGGTCCTCCTCGGACATCGCGGAGGCGTCCGTGCCCTGCTTCGAGCCGAGGACCCGGGTGTAGTAGCACGTGTCGACCCAGGCGTGGCTGGGGTAGAGGGTGGCCACGAAGGTCCCCGCGCCCGTGTTCGGAACCGTGACCTGCGCGGGAGCGAAGAGGCAGTTGTCCAGATCGAGGTTGGCGTCGACGCAGTAGCTTGCGGCGAACCCGGCGCACTTCTCGGCGTCCGATCCGAGAAGGGAGCCGTCGAACAGGCAGTCCCGGAAGCAGATGTTGTAGACTGCCCAGTACGTGCGGCCCACGAAGCCGCAGCAGCACGCTTCGTCGACCATCGAGCTCGTGAGGGCGACGGAGGATCGGCAGCGTTCGAACGTGGGATACCGGGTCCCGGGCTTCGCCCAGCCGACGAACCCGCCGACGTATTGGGTGTCGGAGGAGATCGATCCGGCGACGTGCAGGTCGTGGATGTAGCATCCGGAAACGATCGCGAACGGAGCCGCGTACTCCGTTCCCGTGAACGACCAGTCCACCGTGAGCGTGTGCCCGCCGCCGTCGAACTCGCCCGTCCAGGCGGTGGCCTCCGTCGTGCCGACGCGCGGCGCGTCGTTCCCGAGCGTGACGTCGGCGGTCATCGTGGCGTTGAGCGCCGTTTCGCCCGCGTTCACGCGGTTCGCGAACGCGGCCCAGTCGGCGGCGCTCGCGATACTGACCGTTTCGGCGTGGGCCGAAACGGTCAGCGTCGCGAGAATGACGAGCGCCGCTGCGCGGCGAATGAAGGGCGCGGCTCCGCCGCAAATGAAGGGCGCCGCTGCGCGGCGAATGAAGGGCGGCGGCGTTGCCGCCGAATGACGGGCCACTTCGCGGCAAGGAGAACGAGAGGATGTATTCATGGTTGGGTTGGAGAGATGGGATTATTGAAACCGATCGAGAGCCGAGACGTCCGCGCCAGCGCTGCGAAGGGCTTTTTCGAGCTGGTCGGAGGCGGTCTTCAGATTCTTTTCGAGTGAGTCCAGTTCCGCTTGCGAGGACTGAACGGCCGCGAGAAACGCCGCCGGCCCCTTGGCGCTTTCGTCGGCGAGATGCTTCATCTCCAGGCCGATCTGACGCAACGCGGAAAGGAAGGCCTTGTGGGCGCGTGCGACATCTGGCGGAAGGGCCGACACGTCGAGCTTCTTGACGCCCGTGAAGAGCGCCTGGGCCGCCGCAAGGCGGTCCTTCGCCCCTTCGGGACCGCCTGGTGCGCGGTCGGAAGCCGCCGCGAAGTCGGAGATAAGCGAGGTGAACGCATCCATGTAGCGTTGCGCCGGGGAGTTGGCGGTCGGGCGCGATGCAGGCGCTGCGTTGTCGCCGGACGACATCGCAAGGAGCATGACGGAATCGAACCAAATGGAAAAGAGCGGTGAAATGTCCGCGCCTTCCCGCTGTGCCGATCGAAGTAGCTCTGTCTGGTCCTGACGCAGACGCTTCTGCTTGATGGACAGTTCGAGGAACAGCGAGGAAAACGAATCGCTGTCGGTCTCGGGGGTTTTCGATGCGGTCTCCACGAGGTTGGCGAGACCCGACAGGCTTCTGCCCAGATTCAGCCAGGATTTCCGAAACGTTTCGGGGCATTCGGAAACGTCGATCTTGCCCATCAGCGCGAGCCGCTCCCGCGTGAGGCGAGCCATGGATGCCACATCGGATCTTTCCGTTTGCGACACTTTGTCGGCGATCGTCCTGTCGCAGTTCGCCAAGGCCGCGACGGCCGCCGACACCTTCAAGGCGGCGGGGGTGTTGCGGGGGGACCGCCGCGGCGGGACCTTGGCCTTATCGGAGGCGTGCGCGTCAAAGGATTTCTTCAAACGGCGAAAACGATTCGGAGGAAATGCCTTGCCTTCGGGAAGTTCCGGGAAGTCGGCCTCTCCGCAGAGAACGAGGGCCGGTTTTGTCCAGAACGGAGCGAGTTGATTCGCCGATTCCGCGGCACCGGCACTTCGTGCGGCAAGGAGAATGGCGACCTGGGCTCGCAGCGTGGCGATCGTGGCGGCCTCCATTACGTCAAAGGCCTGTTTCCTGCTTTCCTGCGAGCCCGATTGAGCGGCCTCCATTTCCGCTGCTGCATTCCAGAGGGCGAAGGCGCCGTCGCCGAAAAAGAAGATCAAATCGCAAACGGAGCGATTCAGAGTGCCGTCTCCATAGATTTCGGCAATCTTGCAGTACCAGTCGTTGTATATGATCCACAAGGCGTGGAAATCTTGTTCGGCGGTGGCCTTGGAGATCAAAGGAAAGACTTCGGCCTCCGCTCTGGCCAGAGCGGGGAGAGCTCGGTTCAGTGAAGCGGTTGCGGATTCCTGGGCAAGGCAGGGCGCTGTGGCAAACGCAAGGAGCGGAAGGACGAGCGCCGCTATGCGGTAAGGACGAAGGAACGTCGGTTTCATGGGGCGGCAGGGTTTAGGGTTTGCAGACGCGGCCGAGGAAGAGGATCAGGCCGGTGCGGGTTTCGCGGACGAGGAAGAGGAACGGCTTGTCGGCGACGAAGGGGCGCGGGGGCGGGGGCGGAGGCCCCGGCATGGCGCTGGCGGGCGCGACCGCGAAGGTCGCGGCGGCGGCCTCGGTGCCGGATTCGTCGACGGTGACGTTGGCCTTCTGGATGGCCGTGCCGATGTAGAGCTGCGGCGCGATGCCGGAGAAGTCGGCGCGGGCGGGGTCGAACGCGGCGCCCATGCCCATGTACGGGAGCGTCTTCGACAGGTCGTGCTCGCTGTCGAAGTCGAACTTCGGAACCGCGAGGACGGCCTCGCCCCGCCACGGTTTGGCGGCAAGGCGGTCGAGCCACGGGCCGGAGAGCTTCGCCTCGACGTCCGCGAGCGTGTTGGAGGGCGACGGAAGGATGATCAGCATCTCCGCCGATCCGAAGCGATACGGAAGGCGAAGCGCGGCGCACTCGGGCGCGTCGAGAATCTCCGCGTGGCGCGTGTCGTGGAGGAACGGGACCTCGACGTCGCCGCCCGGCGCGTGGAAGGTCCGGTCGCGCGTGGCGTCCTTCTCGAAGGGCATCTCCCACTTGGCCTTGAGGTAGACCGTGTCGACGGCGACGAGGCGCGTCAGCGGATCGTCGAGGACGGGCGGCTGGATCAGGTCCTTGATGCGGTCGTGGGTCTTCTCGGCGACGAAGGCGTTGATGGCCTCGCGACCCTTGGCGCCCATCCAGGTGAGGCGGACGTCGGCGTCGAAGGCGTCGCGGGCGAGCGAGCGGAAGCTCTCGGACAGGGCGAATCCGGGCTTGATCCAGAGCGAATCGGAGAGCTCGAGCGCGACGTCGTCGTTCGCGGCGCGTTCGAGGTTCGTGCGCGACTCGCGGAACGTCGCGGCGACGGCGTCGGGCTCGGGCGGCTCGACGCCGCCGAGCTGCAGCGCGAAGGCCATGCCCTTTGCCGTGTCGCCGCGCGCGCCGGTCTGCAGCAGCGCGAAGAGGTTCGCCACGCCCCACGGCGACAGCACGACGTTTTCGTCCGCCGGCTGCACCGACGCTGCCTTGCGGTAGAGGTCGGCCGCGAAGTCGGCCTGCCTCCACGGCGCGGGCGCCGGGCTTGCGGCCTTCACGCCGTTCGAGCAGAACGTGAGCGTCGCGATCGCGGTTAGGACTGCGCTTGTCTTTCTCATGGCCTTGCGTCGACAATTTGACAGGATTTCAGGATTTGCAGGATGGACAGGATTTTGTTTTGGGCTCCATGCCCCGCCCTGCTCGGGATTTCTGGACAGGATTTCAGGATTTGCAGGATGGACAGGATTATGTTTTGAGCTCCACCGCTTGGAGCGGATTTGCCGGGGATCATGTCAATCCTGACAATCCTGCAATCCTGTCGAAAAAGAACTAGCGAACCCGCATGATGTAGCACAGCGCGTAGTACGGCGGGCGGTTCTCGTGGGCGGCGCCGCCGCCGGCCGAGTTGGTGGACTTCTGGTTGTCGTTCTGGGGCCTGTCCTTGTAGTGCTCGGAGGCGTCGTAGACGTAGTTGTCGTCGTCCCACGCGCCCTTGAAGTCCGCGCCCTTGAAGTTGTAGGTATGCGAGTGCGAGGGCATCTCGTTCACGGTGAGCGTCACGCGGTCTTCGCCGCCCTTATCTCCGATCGTGTACTGCGAGCCCGTGCCGGCGCCGACGACGAAGCGGTCGCGCAGGTCGGGGGTCGTGTGCCCGTTGACGGTCTGGCCGTTGCAGAGCGCCCAGCCGTTCGGGATGTCGGACTCGGAGCCGCTCCACAGGATGATGCACTCCAGCGGGACCGTGCCGAAGCCGGAGACCGCGCCGCCGACCTGCAGGTCGCCGTTCACGGTCGCGTCGCCCGTGACGGAGAGCGACGAAGCCGCGACGGCGCCGGCGACGTCGAGCGATGCGGCCGAGACGCCGCCCGAGAACGTCGCGGAGCCCGCGGTGAGGACGCCGGCCGCGGCGAAGTCGCCGCTCGCGGACGCGACGTCGGAGGCGAAGACCGCGTAGGGCACGGGGAGGATCTTCTGGCGCGGCGCGATCTCGCCGCTCGTCCCGACGACCTTGAGGCCGATGAAGAGCGACTTGTCCGCATTCGCGGCGAAGACGCCGGCGAGCCCGGTGTCCGGGGCGCCCGTGGCCGTGGAGCCGGCGGAGTCGGAGAGCTCGGCGTTGAAGAGCCCGTTTTCGTCGAGCAGCACCGCGACCGTGCGCCCCCAGAGCGCGTTCGCGCCGTCGGGGCTGGCGTAGAGGCGGAACTCGACCGTCTGGTTGCGTTCGGGGAGCGGACCGCCGTCGTCGGCGCGCAGGACGCCCTGGTAGGTGAAGGCGGCCGGCGCGGCGCTTGCGCTCGCGGTCGCGAGCGCAAGCGCCAGCGCGGCCGCAGTGACGAGTGACGAGTGACGAGTGACGAGTGTTTTCATGGCGTGTTGTGTTGATTTGGTTTTGATGGGGTTCGCTCCGGGGAGCGGGCAAGGGGGCAGGGCTTGATCTCCAGTTCGAACGGGCCGCAGAAACGGGAGATTTCGGCCGCCTGCGCGAGCCGGCCCTGCCGTCTCGCGAGGCGGCCGGGCATCGGATGTCGGGGGAAGCGGGGATTCATGGTGGAGGAAGTGGCGAAACGAGCCTACGCGCCGCGCGTTAAGGTTCGATCTCCAGCTCGAACGGCCCGCAGGGGAGGCCTTCGCCGTTCACGAGGTTGCAGTCGGGGTAGTCGTCCCAGGCGTAACGGACGGCGGTCGGCGTCCAAGAGAGGAGGGAAAGACCGTCGTGGTCCAACACGACGACGGACCGTCCGCCGCGGATTTCGATCGTGGCGTCGACCGGAACCGTGAATTGCCCGTCGGTGACCTGAAATCCTCGAACCTCTTTGCCGTCGGAAGTCGACAGGCCTTTCTCGTTGTCGAATTCGACGACAAGGGTGTCTTCCAGATAGTTGACGAAGACCGTGTCGAACTCGACGGGTGCGTCGGGGGAAACCCGACGCACCTTCACGGCTTTCGGAACCGGCCCGGACTCGGCGAGATCCGTGGCGCCGTAGGTGCGCGCGAGGGCGAGGCGGGCGAGGCGTTCGCCGACGGTCTTCTTGTCCTTGGGGTGGATGTCGCGGTGGTCGCCGACGTCGATCGCGACGGCGGTGCCGCAGTGCGGGACGGTTTCGCCGAGCTGCATCTGCGTCCAGCGCATCCGCGCCCACGCGGAGTCCAGCGGCTCCGCGTGCGTCTCCTTGAACGCGGCGAGCTGCACGAGGTAGACCGGGAAGCCCGCGTCGTCGTGCACGAAGCCCTTCCGCCAC
>CAMNDA010000214.1 GCA_946534745.1 uncultured Verrucomicrobiota bacterium
AGCCGGCGGACGGCGGGGCGGGGAAGGGCGTCGGCGCCGTCTGGGGCGGGGCGAAGCTGCTCTACGCCGACGGCAAGGTGCTCCCGAACGACGTCCGGCGCACGTCGCGCCAGCTCGGCATCCTCACGCCGCCGGAGCGCCCCGAGCCGCGCGTGAACGGCCCGCGCGTCTACGGCGTGCGGCCGGGCCGCCCCGTCCTCTTCCGCGTGCCCGCGACCGGCGCCGCGCCGCTCCGCGTCGAGGTGATCGGCCTCGGGGACGGCGATCCGCGGCTCGCGGGCCTCTCCTACGACCCCGCTACGCGCGTCCTCTCCGGCCGCGTCGACGAACCCGGCGACTACGCGCTCGCGATCCGCGCGACGAACCGCCTCGGAAGCGACGAGAAGCCGTTCACGATCCGGGTCGGCGAGACGATCTGCCTCACGCCCGCGCTGGGCTGGAGCAGCTGGAACGCGTTCGCCGGAAGCGTCTCGGACGAGAAGGTCCGCGCCGCCGCGGACGCGCTCGTCTCGACCGGCCTGGCGGACCACGGCTACGCCTACGTGAACGTCGACGACTTCTGGCAGAACATTCCCGAGCGCGCGAAGGAGGACCCCGACCTCGACGGGCCCCTGCGCGACGCCGACGGCCGCATCGCGCCCAACTCGCGCTTCCCCGACATGAAGGCGCTCGCGGACCACATCCACGCGAAGGGCCTCAAGGCCGGCATCTACTCGAGCCCCGGTCCGTTCACCTGCGGTCGCGCCGCCGGGAGCTGGCAGCACGAGGAGCTCGACGCGAAGACGTTCGCCGAGTGGGGCTTCGACTACCTCAAGCACGACTGGTGCTTCTACGACGACGTCGCGTTCGGCTCCGATGTGCTCCGAGCGATGTACCCCTACCTCGTGATGGGCGCCGCGCTGCGCCACCAGAAGCGGGACATCGTCCTCTCGCTCTGCCAGTACGGCATGGAGAACGTGAGCGCGTGGGGGCGGTGCGTCGGCGGGCAGAGCTGGCGCACGACGGGCGACGTCTTCGACACCTGGTCCTCGGTCTCCGCCGCCATCGAGAAGCAGAAGCGCCTCTTCCTCTACGCCGGTCCCGGCGCGTGGAACGACCCGGACATGCTCTGCGTCGGCGCGGTCTGCTGGAACGACGGCAAGGAGTCGCGCCTCGCGCCGAACGAGCAGTACACGCACATCTCGATGTGGGCGCTCCTCGCCGCGCCGCTGATGATCGGGTGCGACTTGGCGAAGCTCTCCCCGTTCACTCGCTCGCTCCTCGCGAACGACGAGGTGATCGAGATCGACCAGGACGAGCTCGGCAAGGCCGCGGGCTGCATCGCCGAGGGCGACGGCTGGGAGGTCTGGGCGCGCCCGCTCGCCGACGGCTCCATCGCCGCCGGGCTCTACAACAAGTCCGGCTTCGAGCGGATGGTGCCCTTCGACCTCAAGAAGGCCGGGCTGCTCTGCAAGTGGCTCGTGCGCGACGTGTGGCGGCAGGAGGACGTGGGCGTCTTCATGGGCGTCTACGAGGCCTCCGTCCCCGGCCACGCGACGCACCTCGTACGCCTCCGCCCGTGCCGCTGCGGCAGGCTGCGCGACGACGTCACGGACGTCCGCGACGCCGCCTGGCGCCTCCTGCGCGAGAAGGACCTCGCACGCGTTTGATAAGGAACGCGGCGACCGGGCCGAACGCGAGGCAACCCGTTCGCTTCGAGCCGCGGGTTGGATTCGGGCGAATGAATCAAATTTACTTGTTTCCGCATTGCGTGTCCCTATCTTCGAAACGGGGCAACGCCTAGAATTCCGCCTTGTCGAACGGCACTTCCGCCATCTCGGAGCCCGGACCGGCACCACGCAAGGAAAACAACAGCTCATCCAAACACGAGGTTCACCATGAAACTCAAGCTCCTCCCCTTCCTGTCGGCGGCGATCCTTGCGATGGCCTCGACTGTCGCGTTCGCCGATCCGATCGTGATCGGCGCCCAGGTGCCGGGATCCGACCCCAGCTCGGAGCCGTGCACGCCGAAGGAGCGCACGGACGACTACCACAAGAACCACTTCAGCGCCGACATCAGCGGCAGCCAGGGCAAGGACTTCGACGTGGTCCTGTTCGGCGACTCCATCACCGACTTCTGGAACAATCCCAGCCTGGCCCTCGACGGGGACCCCCTCAACTACGCCGCGGCGTTCAACATGGGCATCGGCAGCGACCGCGTCCAGAACCTCCTGTGGCGTCTCCGCAACGGCGCGCTCGACGGCTATACCACGAAGTACTTCACGCTGATGGTCGGCATCAACAACGGCCACCAGAAGTGCATCGACCACAACGAGCACGCCGACCGCGCCGAGGATGTCGCCGAGTCGATCCGGCTCATGCTCTGCGAGATGGCGACGAAGCATCCGGACGCGAAGATCCTCCTGATGCCGATCCTCCCCTACAGCTTCGACAGCAGGTACTTCGAGGCGGCCGAGGTGACGGCCATGAGCGAGGCGGTCAACGACTACATCCTCCAGTTCGTCGACAACAAGCGCGTGTTCTGGGTGGACCTCCGCAGCCAGTACCTCCAGCAGAATTCGATGCCCGACAAGACCTGCTACCGCGAGGGCGGCCACGGCGGCTACGATGCCGTGGGGCTCTGCCTCCATCCGGAGTTCTTCACCTATTCCGATTTCTGGCGGCCCGCCCTCACCAATGCGATGCAGAAGTATCTCTCGGTTCCCGCCGGACAGGCGCAGACGGCGGATCCTTCCATCGGCTACGCCAAGGCCGCCCCCAACGTGGACGGCGCGGGCTCCGCGACGATCACGGTCTTCGGCATTTCCCTCGGAAGGGACGCGAACGCCAACGCCGTCACGTCCTACTCGATCGACTACGAGCTCGACGGCGGGACGAAGACGCGCGCTCTTTCCGGCCAGACGGGCACCCGGGCATCTTTCGCGATCCCGAACGTCGCCCTCGGCGACCATACCTGCAAAGTGACCGTCACGACGGCCGACAACAAGGAGCTCGTGACGCTGCTCTCCTTCACGATGACCGAGCCGTGGTACGCGAGCCCGCTGCCGACCGACGACAGCGCGGTTCGCACGGACGGCACGCTCAAGTATGCGTATGCGCCCGCGGCCTGCACGGTCAACGGCGTTGCGTTCGCGGCCGCCGGGAACAGCAATGCCGCCATCTCGGGCGACATCTCCTGGCCGTACAGCCAGACCTCCGGCGCGTCGGCTCCGAGCAGCGTCTCCGGCGCCTACTATGAACTCCTGAACCGCTGCTGGTGGGCGAACCAGGGCGACAAGGAGGTGACGCTCAAGAACCTCGAGGCCGGACGCAGCTACCTCGTCCAGATCTTCGGCTACCGCAACTACAACGGCGACGGCAAGGCCCATGTCTGGATCAAGGAGTCGTACTGGGATCCGAACTTCATCAAGGTCTACGGCGACGGCTGGTCCTGCGGCGGCACGCTGACGGGAACCTTCACGGCCACCGAGGCCACCAAGACGTTCACCATCACGTCCGACGGCAACTACGGCATCAACGGCATCCAGGTCCGCGACCTCGGCGAGAGCGGCGTGCCGGTCGTCGTCCTGCCGAAGATCGGCTCCGTCTCCGTCTCGACGAACGGCTCGACCGCGACGATCTCGCTCTCCGGCGTCGTGATGGGCACCGACGACGAGGGGACGAACGCGACGTCCTACGCCGTCTCCTACCGCCTGGGCGACGCGGCCGCGGTGCAGGCGCTCACGGGCCAGGCCGGCGCGACGGCCTCGTTCGACATCGCGAGCCTCGCCGACGGCGAGTATACGTGCGCGGTCTCGATCACGACCGACAAGAACAAGACCTCGGCGGAAAAGACCGTCTCCTTCCGGATCGGCACGCCGCCGCCGCCGGTCGTCGCGCCGTCGATCGGGTCGGCGGCCGCCAGCGTCGTCAGCTCGAACGCGACGATCACGCTCTCCGACATCGTGCTCGGCACGGACGACGAGGGCGCGGCCGCGACGTCCTACGCGGTCTCCTACGCGCTGAACGGCGGGGCCGCGGTGGCGGCGCTCGCGAACCAGACCGCCGCCACGGCGTCGTTCGCCATCGAAGGCCTTGCCGACGGCAGCTACACCTGCGAGGTCACGATCACGACCGACAAGGGCAAGACGGCGTCCAAGACCGCCTCGTTCGCCATCAGCACGTCGGGCGGCGGTGGCGGCGGTTCCTTCGAGGACGGCTGGACCGGCGAGGCGCTGGGCGCGACGAGCGCCGCGATACGAACCGACGGCACGCTTAAGTATGCCTACGCGGCTGGGAACTACACAGTCAACGGCGTCGCGTTCAGTGCTAGTAGTGGCCTCATCAACACCGCGGACTGCGTCGTATGGGAGGCCACGACGGGGGCGCTCTCCGCCACCCCGACTCCTCCGTCCGGCATCGACGATGTCGACTATAAGAATATGCTGGGACACTGCTGGTGGGCGAACCCCAAAGGCCGGAAGATCCAGTTGAACAACCTTGAGAGCGGAAAGCAGTACCTTGTCCAGATCATTGCGTTCAACCAGACTTATACGACGCAGTCCGCCACCGCGCCGGACGGCACGACGGCCGTCAAGTTCGGCGGAACGGGCTGGGAATACGGAAGCTCGCTCGTCGGCGTCTTCACGGCAAGCGGCGCCTCGGAGGAATTCACGATCGAGTATTCCGGGAACGCCTGCATCAACGCCATCCAGGTCCGCGAGCTCGACGCGGGCGGGGCGACGGTCGTCGAGCCGTCGATCGGATCCGCGGCCGCCGAGGTGAACGGCACGACGGCGACGATCTCGCTCTCCGGAATCGTGATGGGGACCGACGACGAGGGGGCGAACGCGACGTCCTACGCCGTCTCCTACCGCCTGGGCGACGCGGCTGCGGTGCAGGCGCTCACGGGCCAGACCGGCGCGACGGCCTCGTTCGACATCGGGAATCTCGCCGACGGCGAGTATGCGTGCGCGGTCTCGATCACGACCGACAAGAACAAGACCTCGGCGGAGAAGTCGGTGTCTTTCACGATCGGAACGACACCGCCTCCGGTCATCGCGCCGTCGATCGCCGCGGCGGCCGCCAGCGTCAGCGGCTCGAACGCGACGGTCTCGCTTTCGGGCATTGTGCTCGGCACGGACGACGAGGGCGCGGCCGCGACGTCCTACGCGGTCTCCTACGCTCTGAACGGCGGGACCACGGTAGCGGCGCTCGCGAACCAGACCTCGGCCACGACCTCGTTCCAGATCGCGGACCTTGCCGACGGCGCCTACGCGTGCGCGGTCACGATTACGACCGACAAGGGCAAGACCGCCTCCAAGACTGTTTCCTTCACGATCGATACGGCGGGCGGCGGAGGAACCGAAACCGGCTGGACCGCTCAGGCAATGGATGACGGCGGGCTTGCATTCAGCAAGGAGGGCGACCTCGCCTACGCCTATTCGCTGCAGGGCCTGGCCGTGAACGGCATCCCCTTCTCCAAGGCGAACCCCATCGTTGTCTCGGACAGCATCGCCTTCGATCCGGGCTATACCGACTTCGACGGAAGCCTCGGGAACGAGGGCGTTTCGGACACGGCCCTCGGCCTCATGCTGGGCAACGCCTGGTACTGGAAGGACGCATCGACGGACACGCAGACGGTGACGATGACGCTGAAGGACCTGACGGTCGGGCACAGGTACCTGGTCCAGATCCTTTCGCACAACACCTGGACCAGCGGGATGCGGATCTCCGCCGGCGGATGCGAGCCGCAGCCCGTCCACGGTCCGGACGCGGCGGGCGGCAAGTACGGCGCGCTGCTCACCGGCGTCTTCACGGCGCTGGCCACTACGGAGGATGTCGCGATCACATTCTCGGGATCGACGTCGAGCATGCGCCCGGTCAACGCGGTCCAGGTCCGCGACCTCGGCGAAGTCTTCGTCCCGGTCGTCGAGCCCTCGATCGGCACCCTCTCGGCCGCGCTGAGCGGCCCGACGGCGGTCATCGTCCTCGGGGACGTCGAGAAGGGCACGGACGACGAGGGCGTCGCCGCGACCTCCTACGCGGTCTCCTACGCCCTCGACGGCGGCGAGCCCGCGGAGAAGCTCTGGAACCAGACCGGCTGGTCGGCGTGGTTCAACGTCACGAACCTCGCCGACGGCGCGCACACCGTCGAGGTGACGATCGCGACCGACGCGGGCGGTGTCGCCTCGAAGTCCGTCTCCTTCACGGTCGACTCGACCGTTCCGGCGACGTCCGCCTGGATCGTCGAGCCGATGAGCATGAGCGGCGACACGATCCGCACGGAGGGCGATCTGCTCTACGCCGAGGCGCCGAACCTCGCGGTCGTGAACGGCGTCCGGTTCGAGCGCACGCTTTGGGTCTCGGACGCGAGCTTCACCGTCTCGCCCGCGCCGGCCGACGTGCTCTGGAGCGGCATGGGCAACGAGGGCTTTAACAATGAAGCCAACGCCTACGGCTTCCTCCTCACCCACGCGTGGTTCTGGGACAAGTCGGCGACCAATACCGCGGCGACGGTCACGCTCACGGGCCTGGAGCCCGGCAAGAACTACCTCGTCCAGCTCGTCTCCCACAACCAGTACACGGACACCATGACGGTTTCGGCCGAGGGCACCGAGCCGAAGCCCGTCGGGACCCGGTCCCACGTCGAGAACCAGAGCCCGACCCTCCCCTGGCGGTACGGCGCGTCCCTCGTCGGATTCTTCACGGCGTCCGACACGACGCAGGAGTTCACGGTCCAGTGGGCCGGGGCGGCGGGATACCACCCGCTCAACGCCCTCCAGGTTCGCGATCTCGGCCTCGCGGTCCCGATTGTCGTCGAACCCTCGATCGGCGCCGCCTCGGCGACGGTGGACGACGATTCGAAGACGGCGTTCGTCACGCTCTCTGCCGTCGTGAAGGGCACCGACGACCAGTGCAACCCCGCGAACGCCTACGATGTCTCGTACGAGCTCGACGGCGGCGCCTCGGTCGTCGCGCTCGAGGACCGCACCGGCGCGACCGCCGCGTTCTCCATCAAGAACCTCGCCGACGGCCCCCACGAATGCGTGGTCACGATCACGACCGACGCGGGCAAGTCGGCCTCGGCGACCGTTTCGTTCACGATCAACGAGCAGACGCCCCCGTGGATCGTCGAGCCGATGACCGAGGACGGCGACACGATCCGCACCAACGGCGTGCGCCGCTGGGCGTTCTGCGTCGGCGAGGACAGCGGCACCCTGGTCGCCAACGGCGTGCAGTTCACGACCTTCGAGAACCTCGACGCGACCCGGCTGCAGAACGCGGGCGACATCCATATGCCCTTCTCCGTCTCGCCCGCGATCAATTCCGCCGTGGACGGGTGGGGAACGGAAGGCGTCGCGGATGCGGGCTACGCCCAGATCCTGGACCGCGCGTTCTACAACGGCGCGTCCGGCGAGTACACCTTCACGATCAATGGCAACCTGTCCGGGCTCAAGGCGGGCCGGCGCTACCTGGTCCAGATCATCATGCACCGGAGCGGGTCGTCCGCGACGGCGACCGTCGCCGCGGACTTCGACGTCGACCACGTCCAGTTCGGCGGCGAGGGCTGGACCTACGGCGGATCGCTGGTCGGGACGTTCGTGGCGCCTCGCGACGAGGCGGACCACACGTTCAAGGTCAAGTTCGAGGGCGGCGACTTCGCGGCCATCAACGCCATCCAGCTTCGCGACCTCGGCCCGGCCGTTCCGACGGAGGAGGACCCGTCGATCGAGACCGTCTCCGGCAAGCGGAAGGCGGCTTCGGCGACCGTGACGCTCTCCGGCGTCGTGATGGGAACGGACAGCGACTTCCATCCCGCGACGTCCTACGCCGTCTCCTACCGTCTGGACGGCGGTGCCTGGACGACGGTCCTCCCGAGCGAGAACGGCGAGACCGCCTCCTTCGAGCTCGCGGGCCTCGAGTACCGCACCTACGTCTGCGAGGTGAAGATCGAGACCGACGTCGGCAAGTCGACGGAGCCGCAGTCCGTCACGCTCGCCTTCGCCAAGGCGGACGGCCTTGCGATCGTCCTCTTCGACGTCGAGAAGGAGGCGCTGGCCTTCGACATGGGCTCGGAAAGCTCCGTGCGGGCGATGCTTCCGGACGCAACGGACATCTACTGCACGCTCGTGACCTCGACCAACCTCGCGGACGTCGTCTGGACGCCCGCCCTGCCCAGCCTCGCGTGGAAGGCGAACGAGCTTCCGCTCGACGACGAGTCGGGCTGGACGTGGGTCGGCGTCGACACCACCGACGCGGTCCGCTTCTTCCGGGTCGCCCTCACGGCCGCCCCGCTGGCGGCGGACGACGAGGTCGTCTTCAAGTAACTTTCAACCTTTCAACCTTTCAACCTTTCAACCTGGGTTCGCCATGCCAACCGAATACCGACTCTCCTATCCCGTCGACACCGTCTGCTGGACGGACGGCTTCATCCGCCCGCTCCCGCCCGGGCAGTACGAGCCGAAGATCCGCGCCATCAAGGCCGCCGGCGTCGACGCCCTGATGCTCACCGGCTACGTGACGGTCGAGCCCGCGGCGTTCGACGTCGACGAGGAGACGAAGCGCCTCGGCGGATTCCTGGACTCGCTCGGGATGTGCGCCGCGCAGCACCACGGCCTCTGCGCCACGTGGGCGCCCGCAGGCGAAAGCCAGGACGAGGTGGTCGAGAACATCGTGAAGTGCGCGCGCTGGACGGCGAACCTGGGCTCGAAGGTCCTCGTCATCCACCCCGGCAACTCCATCGCGCGCCTCGGCACCATCGCGGCCTACGACAAGGCCTTCCACGAGGAGATGGCCCGGATCGGCCGGACCGAGATCATGCGCCTCATGGCCCGCAACGTCGACGCCGCCGCGGAGGAGGCGCGCGCGTTCGGCGTCTCGGTCGCGATGGAGAACGTCCACTTCTTCAACGAGGACAACACGCTCCTGCCGGACCTCTTCGCCGAGGTGCATTCGACGAACGCCGGCTACTGCATCGACTTCGGCCACGCGCACTACGCGGGCGGCGGCGTGGACTACTGGCTC
>CAMNDA010000215.1 GCA_946534745.1 uncultured Verrucomicrobiota bacterium
CGGCGGCTTCACGTCGCTCCCCTCCCCCGCCCTACCGGATCAGGACGAGGTCCTCGGGGAAGACCGTCCGCCGGCGCGGCAGCCACTTGCCCGGATCCGCCGCGTCGTCGTCCGAGGGCCGCGCGCCGGGCGGCGGGCGCAGCACGGCCCGGAACGCGGGCGAGAGCTCCACGCGGCGCGGCCGCTCCGCGGCGCGCACGGCGGCGTCCCACCCGAGCGCCGCGCCGAGCGCGGCGCCGAGCAGCAGCGCGACGCCGACCGCGGCCGCGAGGGGGCCGAGGCCGATCGTGACCTCGCGGCCCTCGCGCGGCGAAAGGGCGTCGCGGAGCTCGTCGAGCTCCTTCGCGCGTGCCTCGAGCCGCTCCTTCTCCAGCGCGAGGCGCTCCGCCTCGAGCGCGAGGCGCTCGCGCTCGAAGGAGACGGGCGCCTCCGCGCCCGGTGCGGCCTTTTCCGTGTCGTCCGGCATGGGGGAGACTCTACCACATCCGGCCGCGGCGTGTCCACCGCTTGCGGGCGAGGATGGGTTCTGCTAGACTCCCGCGCCGTTTCCGCACACCCCGCCACGACACCGCATGAAGATCGTCGTCTGCATCAAGCAAGTCCCCGACTCGGACAAGGTGACCATCGACCGCGCCACCAACCGGCTCAACCGCGCCGGCGTCCCCGCCGTCATGAACCCGTTCGACGAGAACGCCCTCGAGGTCGCCCTGCGCCTCCGGGACGCCGTCCCCGGCTCCACCGTCACCGTCGTCTCGATGGGCCCGCCCCAGGCCGAGGCCGTGGTCCGCGAGGCCATCGCCCGCGGCGCGACGGACGGCGTCCTCGTGTCCGGCCGCGAGTTCGGCGGCGCGGACACCTGGGCGACCGGCTACACGCTCGCGCTCGCGATCAGGAAGCTCGGCCCCGCCGACCTCGTCCTCTTCGGCAAGCAGGCGACGGACGGCGACACCGCCCAGGTCGGCCCCGGCATCGCCCACCATCTCGGCCTCCCGGTCCTCACCTACGCCAAGGCCGTCGAGGCCCTGCCCGGCGGGAAGGCGCTCAAGGTCGTCCGCGCCACCGAGGACGGCCACGAGGAATGGGAGGTCGACCTCCCGTGCGCGCTCACCGTCGTCAAGGAGGCGGGCGAGCTGCGCATCGGCTCCCTGAAGAGCAAGATGGCCGCGAAGAAGGCGCCGATCCCGGTCTGGGGCGTCGCCGAGCTCGAGCCCGACCCCGAGCTCATCGGCCTCAAGGGCTCCCCCACCCGCGTCACCAAGGTCTTCGCCCCGCCGGTCAAGACCAACCGCGTCCGCCTCGAGGGCACCCCCGCCGAGCAGGCGGAGAAGCTCGTCGCGCTTCTCGCGGAACGCCATCTGGTCTAGCTCCCGCGCGCCTGGCGCGGCATGGCGCGCCGGCTGGGGGCCCGCGCAACGGCTTCGCCGCGCGCGGGTCCCGTTGTCTCTCCATTTCGCCGCGCACGTCGCTTGCCCCGCGCGCGGGCGTGTGCTATGATTCGGCCCATCCGCACGGCGCTCCGCCGCGCGCGCCGATTGCGAAAAGTGCCGCAGTCCGAAATGTCCAACAACCAACCCGCCAAAAAGAAAGTCTATGTCGAGACGACGGTCGTCAGCGATGCGACGGCCCGTCCTTCCAAGGACTTGATTCTGGCCGGTCGGCAGATTCTATCTCGGGAATGGCTCGAGACCGCACGCAGGAACTACGAGCTGTACACCTCCTTCCTCGTCCATCGGGAATCCCTCCAAGGCGACGCGGAGGCGGCAGCACGCCGCCTCTCGGCATTGACAACGATGCAGTACCTGGAAGCGGACGAACGTGCGTTCGCGCTGTCCGACCGATTGATTCGGGAGAAGGCGGTTCCGAAGGAATACCCCGACGACGCGCTTCACATCGCGATAGCGGCCCTCAACGCGATGGACTATCTCGTGTCGTGGAACTTCCGCCACATCACCAACGCACAGACGATTCCCCTCGTGAAGCGAGTCTGCGAGGCGAGCGGCTATCGTTGCCCGGAAATCTGCACGCCGCAGATGCTACAGGAAGGAGACGATTGATGCAGTCCGACGAATCACTGGAGGAAATCTGGCGGATCAAACGTGAAATCGCCGCCGAGTATCCGACCCTCGAAGCATACTTCAAGGGTATGATGGAGTATCAAGAGGAGCTGCGGCGCCAAGGCGTCAAGTTCGTTCGCCTTCCCCCGCGCCCCCCGGAGCGGCCCTTGGCTCCCGTGCGCGAGACATTCCCCCTCTCCGTCGCAGAGCCCGCCCCGCCGCCCTACAAGGCGTAGACCCGTTCGTCATTTCGCATTTCACTCACAGTCCGCACCGCTTCGCGCGTCGCCATCCGCCCCTCCCGCCATGAAAAGAATCCTCCTCGTCCTTCTCGCGGCCGCCGCGCTCGACGCGGCGGCGCAGGCGCCGATCTCCGGGCTCTCGGCCCGGCAGCGCTACCCGTGGAACGGGCTCGTCGACGTGTCGCTTACGCTCGCGGACGGCGCGTGGCGCTACGACCTTTCGCTCGCGGCGACGAACGCCGCGACGGGCGAGGCGCTTTCCGTCGCGACGGTCTATCCGCGCGGCGGGGCCGCGGGCGACCCGCTGCGCTTCGCGCCCGGCGAGGTCCGTCTCGTCTGGGACGCCGGGACGGACGTTCCGGAGTCGGTGATCGAGACCGTCGTGCTCTCGGTCTCCGCGACACCGGTCGAAAGGCCCGCGGACTCGCCGCTCTACATCGTCGTAGATCTCTCGGGCGGCGCATCCGCCGCATCGTATCCAGTCGCGACGCTCGACGCCGAACCAGCGGGCGGGTTTAACACGACGGAATACAAGACGACGAAGCTCGTGCTGCGCCGTATCAATCCGGGAACGTTCACGATGGGCAGCCCCGCGGGCGAGGTCGGGCGTTGGGACGACTACGAAACCCAGCACTCCGTGACGCTCACGCAGGCATTCTACATCGGTTTGTTCGAGCTCACGCAGAAGCAGTGGTCACTCGTCATGGGAAGCAACCCGGCCTCCTACGAGGGTGACGCACGACCGGTTGAATGCGTGTCCTACAACGATATCCGCGGCTCTTCGGCCGGGGGGGAGTGGCCCGCGTCGGACGCGGTGGATGCATCCAGCTTCCTCGGCAAGATCCGCACCCGCGCGCCGGGATATGCGTGGGACCTTCCAACGGAGGCGCAATGGGAATACGCCTGCCGCGCGGGGACGGAGTCGGCTCTCAATTCAGGAAAGGACCTGTCGGACCCCTACGAGGATGCGAACATGGCAGAGGTCGGGCGCTACGATTACAACACTGGCGACGGCATGGGCGGCTATTCGGAGCACACGACGGTTGGGTTCTACCTGCCGAACGCGTGGGGGCTCTACGACATGCATGGGAATGTTTGGGAGTGGAGTCGTGACAGGGGGAGCGACAGTCTGGGAAGCACACCCGCAACTGATCCAAAAGGACCGACTTCCGGCTCAAGCCGCGAAATGAGGGGCGGGAGCTGGAACAACGCAGCAAAAGCGTGTCGTTCCGCATGCCGCAGTAGCGATACAAATCTGTCCAACAGACGCTCGGACCTGGGCTTCAGGATCTCCATGACCCTGTCTGAATGACTCTCGCGAAAACACGCCCATGAAACGGATTCTCCTCCTTCTTTGCGTCGCGGTGGCGCGCGCGTACGCCGCGACGACGACTCTTTCGCTCGACGCGAGGGGGGGCGTGCGGACAGCCGCGGCCGTCGAGATGGTCGGCTACGACACGGCATGGTCTCCGGTCGGGACGAAGACCGTCAGAATTGAGGCGGACGACGGGAGCCTTGCGTTTTCGGCGAGCGCCCCGGCTGTCGGGACGGTGCGGTGGAACGCCGATGCGGCTGCGAAAGGAGTGCGGATGCTGACGCTCAAAGCGGATGGAGTCGCGGTCTATACGGCGAAGTTCCTCGTGCCGGTTCTTCCCGGTTCGGCGACCACGACGCTTTCTCTCGACACGCGGACGGGGGTGCGGCGTGCGGCGGCGGTCGAGGAGATCGCATGGGACACGGCGTGGTGCCCGGAGGGGACGCTGGGCGTCCTCGTGGCGGCGGACGACGGGAGTCTGGCCGAGTCGGAGGACGCCCCGGCGAGCGGGACGGCGGAGTGGGACACGGCGCAGGCGGAGGCGGGTGTTCGGACGCTCACGCTCCTGGCGGACGGGGAGACCTTCTACTCGGCGAGATTCGCGGTGAAGGCGAGCTATCTCACGCTCGAAACGGTCGGCGACGGGACGCTTTCGGCGGAGTCGGGCTGGGTCGTGAACGGGACGATGGCGATTGCGGCGGCGACGCCGGGAACCTGGTGGCACTTCGCGCGGTGGGAGGGGGACACGAACGGATGCCGGCTGGCCGGCGCGACAATCCGTGCGCCGATGTCTGCGGACCGGACGATCCGGGCGGTATTCGAGCGCGACACCTGCCGGCTGCTGGTTTCGGGCGGGCTCGCGGGCGCCGAGCCGGCCGATGGGGCGCACGCGCTCGCGAAGGGCGAGGAGACCGCGGCGAAATGCGCGGCGGTCGCGGTGCTGGGCGAAGGCGTGCGGGCGACGTGCGACGGGTGGACGGGGACGGGAAGCGTCCCGGCGGAGGGGAGCGGGACGAACGCCGTCTTCGCGCCGCTCGAGGATTCGTCGATTGCGTGGCGGTGGACGACGAACTATCTGGTGCGCGTGACGGTCGTCGGGGACGGGACGGTGGACGTTCCGGAAGCGTGGGTCGAGAAGGGTGGGACGCTCGTCGTGACGGCGGCGCCGGGCGCCTCGCCGTGCGTGGGGACGGTCTGGTTGGGCGACGTCGACGGCGCGGCGACCGACGGATTGCGGATCGCGATTCCGGGCGACCGGCCCCGCGACGTCGTCGTCGCCTTCGCGGCGCTCGGCATCGGGGACGCCGTGGAACAGCCGGCGCGGACGTGGACGACGGACGGCGCGTTCGCGTGGACGCCGGTCCAGACGGGCTCGCACGACGGCGTGGACGCGGCCCGGTCCGGACGGATCGCCGGCGGGGTCTACGCGGAAAGCGCGCTTTCGACGGATTTCTCGGGACCCGGCGAGTTGTCCTTCTGGTGGAAGCTCGACGCGGGAACGGCCGTCTGCGGCATCGACCTGCTGGTGGACGGCGCCGCGGCGGAGCCGTATCTGGCGACGGAAACGGACTGGACGAAGGCGACGGTCGCGCTCGGGGAAGGCGGACACCGCGTGTCGTGGTCCTTCTGGAGCGACGGGGCGGACGCGAACGCCGCGGCGTGGCTCGACGAAGTGGCTTTCTCGGGCGTCGGCGGCCGGACGGAAACGCAAACGACTCCCGAGCCCGTGCCCTACGCCTGGCTCGACGGATTCGCGCTCGGCGACGGCAGCGAAGCGGGCTACGAAACGGCGGCCTGGGCGAAGGCCGCAAACGGCACGAACGACGTCTGGCAGTGCTACGTCGCGGGGCTCGATCCGACCAACGCGGCGAGTCTCTTCCTCGCGCACATCGCCGTGACAAACGGATCGGCCGCCGTGCGGTGGATTCCCGACCTCAACGAAGGCGGGACGAAGAGCGAACGCGTCTACACGGTCGAAGGCAAGGCGGACCTCGGCGACGAGACCTGGGGCCCGACGAACGAATCGACGCGGTTCTTCCGGGTGAAGGTGGAAATGCCGTAGCGCCGCCGCCGCGGAGCCCGGCGGCCAACGCCGGGCCGGACTTGCAAACCGCTTTGCTTTCCGCGCGATCCGTGGTAGAATGCCGGCCCATCGCAAACCGACCAACCACAATGCCCGCTCCGCGCGGGCGCGGCGAAGCCGTCGCACGCGCGGAGGGGACATCCGAAACATGAACGAAATCTGGGTATTCGCCGAGCAGCGCGAGGGCGCGCTGCAGTCCGTCTCCTGCGAGCTGCTCTCCGAGGGCCGCGAGCTCGCGGCCAAGTCCGGCTACGAGCTCTGCGCGCTGCTGCTCTCCGAGAACGGCGCCGCGCTCGCGCCGGAGCTCTTCGCGCACGGCGCGAAGAAGGTCTACGCGATGGACGCGCCGCAGTTCGCCTACTACCAGAACGACTTCTGGTCCGCCGCCGTCCGCCAGGCGGTCGAGGCGCGCCGGCCGGAGATCCTGCTCTTCGGCGCCACGTCGATCGGCCGCTCGCTCGCGCCGACCGTCGCCGCCGCGCTGCACACCGGCCTCACCGCCGACTGCACGCAGCTGGACTTCGACCCGGAGAAGAAGCTCCTCCTCCAGACGCGCCCCGCCTTCGGCGGCAACATCATGGCGACGATCACGTGCGAGGGCACGCGCCCGCAGATGGCGACCGTCCGCGGCAACGTCTTCAAGAAGGTGCGCGAGGACGGCGCCGCGGGCGAGGTCGTCCCGCTCGCGGCCGACCTCTCCGCCGTCCCCTGCCGGATGCGGCGCCTCGCCGCGGTGAAGGAGGGCGGCGAGGACGTCGACCTCGCGGGCGCCAAGACCATCGTCTCGGGCGGCCGCGGCCTCGGCGCGCCGGAGAAGTTCTCGCTCGTGCGCGAGCTCGCCGCCGAGCTCGGCGGCGCCGTCGGCGCCTCGCGCGCCGTGGTCGACGCGGGGTGGATCTCCGCGCTGCACCAGGTCGGGCAGACCGGCAAGACCGTGTGCCCGAAGCTCTACGTCGCGCTCGGCATCTCCGGCGCGATCCAGCACCTGGCGGGCATGCAGAGCTCCGACTTCATCGTCGCCGTCAACAAGGACCCCGCCGCGCCGATCTTCGAGGTGGCGGACGTCGGGATCGTCGGCGACCTTGACGCCGTCGTCCCCGAGCTCGTGAAGAAGCTCCGCGCCCGCCGCGCGTAGCCCGGCGGGCGCCCGAAGAGTACGCCTTTCGTCAAGTAAAAAAGACACCGAGCGCGGGAGGGGGCGTTGGTGAGCCGTCCCCCCTTTCGTCAAATGCGTGGACACCGAGCGC
>CAMNDA010000216.1 GCA_946534745.1 uncultured Verrucomicrobiota bacterium
AAGCGAAGACGACGCCGGCGCTCTCGATGCTTGCGGCGCACGTCCGGGTGGTGTTCGAGGAGGCGGCGAACCACCGTCGGGCGACCGGCGTGGACGACCGTCTCGACGAGCTGCTGCGGATGTCGGTCGGGAAGTACTCGACGTGGGAGGAGGCGGAGATCCGCGCGACCGGGGCTCCGCTGGTCTACATCCCGGTGGCGGATAAGAAGCACCGGGCGGGCGCCGCGATGCTCGGGGAGCTTTTCAACAATCCGGGCGACAAGTGCTGGACGCTCGTTCCGACGCCGGACCCGACGGTCCCGAAGTGGGTCCGCGAGCGTGCGACCGCCGAGGTGGTGGCGCCGTTCGTCGAGCTCTGGACGGAGGAGCACGGGGCTCCGCCTCCGAAGGCCGAGGTCTGGCGCGCGGTGCTGAAGCGCGCGGACGAGATCGATTCGGCAAGGCGGGCGTTCGCGCTTCGCGCGGCCCGCGGGATGGAGGAGCGCATCCACGACCAGATGGTCGAGGGCGGCTGGATCGAGGCGCTCAACCGCTACGTGGACGACCTGTGCATCTACGGCACGGCGTTCCTGCGCGGGCCGGAGCCGCGGATGCGGCGCACGGTCGAGTACGCGTCGGACGACGCCGCGCCCGGCGGGAATGTCCGCGTGGTCGAGGACGTCGCGCTTTCGTTCGAGGCGATCTCCCCGTTCGACGTGTATCCGGCGCCGGGGGCCCGCGACGTGAACGACGGCCCGCTCGTGCTGAAGGTGCGCTACCTGCCCGACGAGCTGCGGCTCGCGTCGCGGCTCCCGGAGGCGAAGGGCGGGCGCAAGGGCTGGATCCCGGAGGCCGTCGATTCGATCCTGCGCTCGACGCCGCAGGGTGGCGGGCGCGACTGGCTCGCGGAGACGACGCGCAGCGCCGACCGCGAGTCGCCGGACGGCGCGAAGCAGGACACGTCGGCGCGCAGCGCGTCGGCGGATTGCACGATCGAGGGGCTCGAGTTCTTCGGATCGGTGCGCGGCTCGGAGCTGCTCGGCATCGGGATGCGCGAGCTCACCGACGGCGAGGCGGTCGATCCGGCGGAGTACTACGAGGTCGACGCGATCGTCATCAACGACGTCGTGGTGCACTGCAGGATCGTCGAGCCCGAGATCGGGCGGCCGATCTGCAGGGGCGTCTTCTACCCGAGGAGCGACAGCTACTGGGGCGTCGGGCCGATGGAGAAGTGCAAGGACGCGCAGCGGATGTGCAACGCCGCGGTGCGCTCTCTCGGCGTCAACATGCCGCAGGCGTCCGGCCCGCAGTTCGCGATCACGGACATGGGCCGGCTCGACCCGACGTGCGGGACCGACCTCACGCCGTGGAAGATGTGGCGGTTCGGCCCTCCTCCGTTCGGCCAGGGCGGCAACGCGAACCCGATCCAGATGTTCCAGCCGGCGTCCAACGCGGCGGAGCTGATCAAGGTCGAGGAATACTTCGACAAGCTGTGCGACGAGCTCTCCGGGATCCCGGCCTACACGATGGGCCAGGGGACGGCCGCGGGGGAGATCGGGCGCACGGCGTCCGGCTACTCGATGCTGATGGAGTCCGCCACGCGCGGGTTCAAGCACGCGGTGCACCAGACCGACGTGCTCGTCGTGCGCCGGATGGTGATGATGTGCTACGCGTGGGAGATGCTGCACGGCAAGGACGAGACCGTGAAGGGCGACGTCCGGTGCAACCCCGCGGGTCTCGTCGGGCTCATCAACAAGGAGCAGGACTACAATCGAAAGATGCAATTCCTGCAGCTCACGGCGAACCCGATCGACCAGCAGCTCGTCGGTCTCGCGGGGCGCGCGAAGCTTCTGCGCGAGATCGCGCGGCCGATGGAGATCTCGCTGGACGAGGTGCTCAAGTCGCCGGAGAAGCTCGAGGAGGAGCAGCGGCTCGCCGAACTGCGGCAGAAGATCGCGGTCGCGAACGAGGCGGCCGGCGCGCTCGGGCCGCAGCCCGGCGCGGAGCCCGCACCGGCGGAGGCCGGCGGCGAAGAGGAGTTCCGCGGCGCGTCGGGCGGCCGGCGCGCGACGGTCCCGCAGCCCGGGACCGGCATCACGCCGCAGGCTCGCGGCGCGATGCGCAAGGCCGCGGGCGAACCACGGGCGCGGGCGGCGCAAGGCCTCCGCGCGGCGCAGACGCGGGCGGCCCGCAGGGCCTCCGCGTAACCCACTTTTCCAAGACGAGAGATGATCCTGCAACTTCCGCCAGATGCCGTCCGGATGCTCGCGAACCCCGACCACAAGCCGGTTCGCGACCTGCTCGGCCAGTGGGTCGGCGCGTCGCTGCAGGACACGCTCACGCATCTGCTCTTTCCGGACGGAGACCTCCCTCCCGGCCAGCGCGCCGTGCTGGAGGCCGAAGCCCGGATCCTCATGGGGTTCCAGAACGCGTTCGCGGGCGCTTCCCGCGTCGCGGCGGTCCAAGCCAGGCCGCCGGCCGACGCAAAGGGAAACTCGCCCGGCGGATTCGTCTAGGGACCCCGAAAGCGGCACGGCGGAAATCGGTTCCCTCCGCTCCGCCCGGCCGACGGAACTCGATGGCAGGCACCATCGCTCCGGCAACCCGAAAGGCACACCGAAATGGACAACCCCAACCCCACCAATCCAACCCAGACTCCTCCCCAGAACCCGACGCCGCAGCCCCCGGCCCCCGCCACCGTGCAGGACCTCGCCGCGACGCTCGGCGTCTCCCCGTCCGCCAAGACCGATCCCGCCGACGAGCAGCGCATCCGCGTGAACGACGGCCGGCTCAAGAAGGCGAACGAAGAGCTCGCGGCACGCGATGCTCGGATCAAGGAACTCGAAGCCCAGCTCGCGAAGGCGAACGCTGGCAAGCCGGCGTTCGACGCGGCGGCCGTGAAGAAGCTCGCGGCCAACCCCGACGATGTCGGAGACGAGTTCGCGGACGTGACCGCGAAGGGCCTCAACGCCCTGCGCGAGACCGTCCGGCAGGAGACGAAGGCGGAGTTCGACGCGATGCGCGCCGAGATGGCCGCCGCGAAGGAGGCGTCTGCGAACGCCGTGGCGAAGGCGACGATGGAGCGCACGCTCCGCGCCGTCGAGAGCACGGCTCCGGGACTCGTCGCGCGCATCGCGCGCGGCGACCTGGCGGAGAAGTGGGAGGGCTTCCTCGACACCCCGGACTCGTTCTCGGGCGTCACGCTGCGCGACATCCTGAAGGGTGCCGTGGCGGGCGGCCGCGACGAGGCGGTGCAGGAGGTCTACAAGCGGTTCGTCAAGGAGGCGGGCCTCGGCGGGCAATACGGCGGGACCCCGACGGCCCTGCCGCGCGGCGCGTCATCGTTCGACGCCCGCGCCGTCGCCGCAGGCGGGAACAAGCCGGTCTACGAGTCGCGCGAGCAGCTGGAGGCGGAATACCTCCGGCTCGCGCAGGCCCGCGGCGTCCCCGACGGCGAGCGGCGGCAGAAGATGGACGAAATCAAGTCCGCCATCGCGGAACACCGCTACGTGAAGTAGCGTCGCGGGCGGACGCATCCCGAAAGGGACATCCACCATGATCGCAGACGTCAGTCTCGTTCCCCAGTCCGTGCTCGACCAGTGGTCGCCGATCGTCTACGGCGCCGACCTCTGGGAGTACGCCCGGGAGAACACCATCCGCAAGAACCTCTGCAACTCCGACTTCGCGGGCGAGATCAAGGGCTACGGCTCCAAGCTCGTCATCCGCAAGAAGCCGGCGGTGCAGACCCACAAGTTCGTCGCCAACGCGCCGTTCATCCCGCAGAAGCTCACGGCCGACTCCATCGAGGTCACCGTGGGCCGCGGCCGCACGTGGGCCGTCACCATCTCCGAGTGGGAGGAAATGACCTCCGACATCAAGGGGTGGCAGTCCATCGTGACCCAGGAGGGCGGCAAGCAGCTCGACGAGGACGAGGAGATCGAGTTCTTCCAGTCCATCGCCGCGTTCGGCAACCCCGAGAACCAGGGCCACGGCGCCGGCCTCCGCAACGGCATCTACGAGCTCGGCACCGCCGACCTCCCGCTGCTCGTGACGCGCGCCGACGCCGACTTCGTCGCGGCGGGCGATACGTCCGTCGCCGACCCGGTCGTCGGCTCGCAGGGCGCCGCCCTGCTCCTGTGCGACATCGACGCGATGATGAGCGAGCAGCCCGGCTTCGGCCAGCAGCAGCCCTTCGCCGTCATCCCGCCGGCGTTCGCCAACCTCGTGCGCAAGAGCGAGCACTTCTCGCGCCTCGCGCACGCGGAGACGGACGGCTGGGCGCTCCGCAAGGGGCTCAAGGCCATCGGCATGATCGGCGGCCTCACGCTGTACCAGTCCAACCTCCTCTACACGTTCAAGCAGGCCGGCGGCCGCCGCACGGTCTTCGACATCGTGTTCGGGGACAAGCGGGCCATCACCTACGCGGACATCGTGTCCCGCATCGACGTGAAGGTCCCGCAGGACGTGATCGGCGTCAAGCACATCGTCGCGACCCACATCTACGACTGGTTCTGCCCGCGGCCCGAGTATCTCGGCCACGCGCTCGTGACCATCGGGGCCGCCGCGTAACCGACGAAAACGAAAGGAAACCGACAATGGCTACCATCGACTGGAACAAGCGCGCCGACGCCACCCCCGCCATCCAGGGCGGGCTCGACGGCGGCACCAACCACATCGGCCACGGCGTCCCCGGCTTCTTCAAGCTCTCGGACCTCCCGGCCTCCGGAACGTCCGGTCCCAAGCTGAAGCTCCCGAAGGGCTTCATGCCGACGTACTGGGCGATCTACCTGTGGGAGAACAGGCTCAAGGACGGCGTCTCCAAGACGCTCTCGATCGCCGGGTCCAACCCGACGATCTCCGGCAGCGGCGTCGTCGCGGGCGACCTCGACGGCTCCGACTCGGACTCCGACGCCGATCCCGCCACCGCCACCAAGCCCGGCCTGCTCGCGATGGGCAAGGTCGCGGAACCGGCGGTCGTCGCGACGGACGAGAACTTCGTCGTCCCGAAGGTCAACGCCGTCGTCGATCCGGCGACGGACGGCGACGCGCTCGTGCTGATCGTCGTCGGCGGCGAGGTCGTCGACCGCTCGAAGGTCTACCTCTGGTAGGCGCTCCGCGTCCCTCCCGGCGGCGCGGGCCGCCGCCGGGAGGGGCTTCTTCCGCAACCGGCCCGGCAAAACCGACCCAGAAATGAAATACCTCCTCCACAAGACCAACCACCGCGTCCTGCCAGCCAATCCGGAACTTCTCGCAATGGCGTCGAAGCCGGATTCCGAGTTCCTCGTGATCGAGGAGGCGGACGCGCTTCCGATCCTCCGCGATCGCAGCGGCGCGAAGGTCCGCGAATTCTTCCAGCGCCGCCGCCTCGAAGAGGCGCAGCGTCTCCTCGCGATCGCGCAGGGCGACGTGTCCGCTGCGGAGGCCGCGGCTCCCGCCGCGCCCCGTCCGTCCGCCGCCGAACAGGCCGCCGCAACCGCGCAGGCGTGGGCCGAGGGCAAGTCCGCCAAGCTGACCGACGCGGAGGTCTCCATGTCCTTGCGCGACGCCGGCCCGACTGCGCAGGCCTCCTCGGCGACGCCCGAGCAGATCGCCAAGCTTCCCAAGATCGAGCCCGCGGCCGATCCCGCCCCGGCGCCTGCGCCGGCCCCGG
>CAMNDA010000217.1 GCA_946534745.1 uncultured Verrucomicrobiota bacterium
CCGGCGGCTACGCGCCGATCCCGCCCGTCGCGCTCGGCTCGCGCCTCGCGCTCTCCGTCCCCGCCGGCGCGCTCGCCGCGCTCGCGGTCGGCGCCGCGGCGGCGGGGCTCGACTGGCTTTCCGTCAACACCGGACTCGAGGAGGACGACCGTGAAGCGCTCGACTGGGACTAGCGCGCTCTGGCCGCGCCTGCGCCTCGCCGCGCTCGGCGCCGCGATGCTCGGGGCGCTCGCGTTCCTCCTGCTGCGGCTGCACGACGTCCAGGTGCGCGACCGGGACCGCTACCTCGGCGAGCAGTCCGAGATGACGCTGCGCCGCGTGCGGCTCCCCTCCACGCGCGGCCGGATCCTCGACCGCAACGGCGCCGTCCTCGCCGACAACCGCCCGCGCTACGGCGCCGCGCTCTACCTCGACGAGCTGCGCGCGCCCGGCCGCTGGTCCAACACCGTGGAGAAGGTCTTCGCCCGGGCGTGGGACCTCTCGCTCGTCGTCGGGCGCAAGCCCGAGCTGGACCGCGACGCGATCTGGCGCCACCTCCGGCAGCGCCGCCCGATCCCGCTCGTCGCCTACCGCAACCTCTCGCCCGACGAGCTCGCGCGCCTCGCCGAATGGCCCGAGCCGCTCGCCGGCGTCGACATCGTCGTCGAGCAGGACCGCGTGTATCCGTTCGGGGACCTGGCGTGCCACGTGATCGGCTACGCCGGGCGCGACATCAACCCCGACCGCGCCGCGCCGCCCGCCACGGCGGACGCCGACGCCGCCGAGTCCGGCCCCGACGAGACCGGCGCCGCGGCGTTCGACTACGCCACGCACGAGCTGCTCGGGCGCGGGGGCGTCGAGAAGGCGTTCGACGGCGTCCTCGCCGGCCGCGGCGGCGCCGAGGTGCTCCGCATCGACGTGCTCGGCTACAAGCGCGAGACCTATCCCGCCGCGGACCCCGTCCAGGGCGGCGACGTCGTCCTCTCGATCGACGCCGGGCTGCAGCGCGCCGCCGAGCGCGCGCTCGGCGACCGCCGCGGCGCGGCGATCGTCCTGGACGCCCGGAACGGCCAGGTGCTCGCCCTCGCGAGCTCGCCGCGCTACGACCTCTCGCGCTTCGTTCCGTCGCTCTCCTCCGCCACCTGGCGCGAGCTGAACGAGGACCCGGAACGGCCTCTCCTGCACCGGGCGCTCTCCGGCGCGTATCCGGCCGGCTCCGTCGTGAAGCCCGCCGTCGCCCTCGCCGCGCTCGGCGCGGGCGCGATCCGCCCCGACACGGAGTTCGTCTGCGAGCGCGGCTTCCACCGGAACGGGATCCACCTGCGCTGCTCGCACGGCGCGAGCCACGGCCGGATCGCCGTCGAGCGCGCGCTCGCCGTCTCGTGCAACGCGTTCTTCGTCGAGTGCGGCCTCGCCCTCGGCTGGGAGCACGGCCTGCGCGACGCCTACGCCGCGCTCGGCTTCGGCGCCGCTCCCGCGCTCGGCATCCCCGCCTCCGCCGGCATCCTGCCCGACTCCGCATGGAAGAAGGCGCACACGCGCGACCGCGTCCCGTGGACGCCCGGCGACACCGCCAACGCCTCGATCGGCCAGGGCATGCTCTCCGTGACGCCGATGCAGATCGCGCTGCTCGCGCTCGCGCTCGCGAACGACGGCGACGTCCTCGCGCCGCACCTCGTCCTGCGCGCGGGGGACGTCCCCGCGAAGGCCGACCGACAGGTCGTGGACCATGTCGCGTGGCGTCCGGCGGACCTGGAGATCGTCCGGCGCGGCATGGTCGACGCCGCCGGCGCGCACGGCACCGCGCGCCGCATCGGCCTGCCCTCGCTGCGCCTCGCCGCGAAGACCGGAACGGCGGAGTTCGACGCGCGCGACGGCCGCGAGCACCAGCACGCCTGGATCATCGCCTACGAGCCGTGGGACGCGCCCGAGCGCGCCTACGCGATCCTCGCCGAGGACTCCGACGCCGGCGGCACGACCGCGGCCTACATCCTGCGCGACATCCTCCTCCACATCCACCCCGACGCCGCCCCTCCGCCGGAGCCCGACGCCGCCCCTCCGCCGGAGCCCGACGCCGGCGCGGAACCGACCTAAGATGGAAGGAATCGACACCGGACTCTCCGCGCTGCGGCGCGGCGGCGACCCCGACCTCGACGCGGCGCGCGCCGTCGCGGAGCTCGTGCGCTCGCTCGGCGGGCGCGCGTGGCTCGTCGGCGGCTGCGTCCGCGACGCCCTGCTGGGCCGTCCGTGCCACGACTTCGACCTGGAGGTCTACGGCGTCCCCGCCGCGCGGCTCGAGGCCGCGCTCGAGGCGCGCTGGCCGCTCGACAGGGTCGGCGCGTCGTTCGGCGTGGTGAAGCTCCGGCACCGCGACGTGGACATCGCCCTTCCGCGCCGCGAGAACCGCGAGGGCGCCGGCCACCGCGACTTCTCGATCGCCTCCGACCCGGAGCTCTCCCCGGCGGAGGCCGCCGCGCGCCGCGACTTCACGATCAACGCGGTGATGGCCGACCCGCTCTCGCTGGAGATCCTCGACCCGTGGAACGGCGTCGCCGACCTGCGCGCGGGCGTGCTGCGCCACGTCTCGGGGCACTTCGCCGAGGATGCGCTGCGCGTGCTGCGCGGGATGCAGTTCCTCGCGCGCCTGCCGTTCCTCGCGCCCGCGCCGGAGACGGTCGCGCTGTGCGCGTCGATGACGCAGGAGGCGCTCCCGCGCGAGCGCCTCGCGGGCGAATGGGAGAAGCTGCTGCTGCAGGGCGCGGCGCCCTCGCGCGGGCTCGCGTTCCTCCGCGCGTGCGGCTGGCTGCGCTTCTATCCGGAGCTCGCGGCGCTCGTCGGCGTGCCGCAGGACCCGGTCTTCCACCCGGAGGGCGACGTCTGGACGCACACGCTGCTCGCGCTCGACGCCGCGGCCGCGCTGCGACGCGGCAGCCGCGAGGACGACCTCGCCGTGGCGGCCGCCGCGCTCTGCCACGACCTCGGGAAGCCCGCCGCCACCGCGCGCGGCGAGGACGGCCGCTGGCACGCCTACGACCACGAGAACCTCGGCGTCGCGCCGGCGCGCGCGTTCGTCGCGCGGCTCTGGAACCAGGCCGGCCTCGAGGACCTCGTCGCGCGGCTCGTCGCGCAGCACATGCGGCCCGTCCAGCTCGTCCTCTCCGGCGCGGGCGACAGGGCCTACCGCCGCCTCGCGGTGGACGTCGGCCGCCCCGACCTGCTCGCGGACGTCGTGGAGTGCGACGTCCGCGCCACCGCGGCGCCGGGCTCGGACCCCGCCGCGCACGAGTCCCTCGCGATCGTGCGCGCCTACCGGGAGCGGTGCGCCGCGCTCGCGGTCGACCGCGCGCCGCCGAAGCCGATCGTGATGGGGCGCGACCTCGTTGCGCGCAGGCTCACGCCTGGCCCCGCCTTCGGCCCGATCCTCGCGGCGTGCTACGAGGCGCAGCTCGCGGGCGAGATCCGGGACCGCGCCACGGGCGCGGCGTTCCTCGACGCCCTCCTCGCCTCGCGTCACCCGGGCCGTTCCTGATCCGTGCCGGCTCCGCGGCTCGGCGGGGACACCTCGCCCCACCCGCGCCGCGCGCGCTGTTGCGGACGGGTGTGCGCCCTGCTATACTCGGCGGCATGAACGCACGAGCCGCCGCCTTCCTCTTCTTCGCGCTTGCCGTCCCCGTCCTCGCCGCGCCAACGCCGCCGCTCCCCCAGTTCTCCGGGGAGACGACGCTCGCCTCGCTGAACCTCGCGATGCCCGCGATGCGGGGCGCGAAGCAGGTGCCCGCCAAGCCCGTCCCCGTCGGGACCTACACCTGGACGCGCAGCGACGGCACCACCTGGCAGGACGAGCGCTCGCCCGCGGTCGAGCTCTGGCGCGCCGCGCAGACCGCCGGCACCTGGGCCGACCGCGCCGGCAACGAGCTCACGCTCGCCCGCGCGCAGTTCGCGTTTCCGACCCTCCCCTACGACCACGCCTCGCGCGAGGAGTTCGACCGGGCGATCGCCGATCCCGCGCTCCGGCTCGGTCCGCGCGCGGAGCCCGCCGCCCTCGCCGGCTGGGCCGCGCGCTACGCCGGGCTCGGGCTCCGCGGCGAGCCCGCCGCGCTTCCGATCAACCGCCAGCGCCTCTCCGCGCTCTGGGAGATCCCGCTCGCCGACCCCGCCGCGCGCGCCTACGCGTTCCGCTTCGACCCGAACCACGCCGGCCAGGCCGCCGCGCAGGCCGCATGGTTCGTCGCGATCTTCCGCGTTCCCGCCGCCGCGACCGACGCCGGCGGCGCGGACCGCGCCCTGCGCAACGGCTTCCTCGCCGCGATCCGCGCGCTCGGGCGCTTCTCGGGCGTCGCGCCGGACCCGAAGGCGAGGCCCC